>CAZZAH010000128.1:8424-10065 GCA_964652115.1 uncultured bacterium
GGCACCCAGGCGAGGGCAACCTGTCCCACCGTGATGTCGGCCTTCTTTGGCTTGATCGAGACCTCGGCCAGGACGAGCGCGGCGGGGTCGACCTTGGCGGCCAGCTCGTTCAGCTCCGTTTGAAGCGAAGCCTCGAGCTCGGCGCGTTGCGCCCGGATCGACTCGAGCGATTCACCCGCCGCCTCGACCTGCGCCTTCTCGCGTCCGGCGCGTGTGGCGCCGCGCATCGCGCCACCCGCGCGGCGAGCGTTGGTGGCGGTGATCGCGCGCCGGCCGAAGAGCGCGCCCAGGACCGTCGTCCCGATCGATACCGCGGTCGAGATCTGCGCCGATTGGAGGTCGGCGTGCTCGCGCGCGAGGCGTGCTTCCGCCATGCGTTCGCGCTCGGCCAGACGCGCGACCGCCGGAGCCTGACGTGCTCTCAGCGCGTCCATCTCTGCGTCGCGTTGCTCTCGCAGGCGCTGGCCAAGCCGGATGCGGAACTCGCCCTCGGTCTCGCCCGGGGTCGAGAGCAGCTTGAGCTCCGCGCACGAGAGGAGCTTCACCTCCGAGCTCCGGTAGAGGTGATCGGCCAGCGCCTTCGTCCACGCGGAATAGCTCTTCGCCTTCGCGGCTTCGGGTGGCAGCGAGGCAAAGCTCGCGTCCTCGGGCGCGCTCGCTTCGAACTCCGACTCGCCCGGCCAGATCACGCGCGCGCCTTCCCAGATTGCCGCGGGAATCACCGGCTCCGGGCCTGAGCGCTCGAGCGGCGCGAGAAGGACGAGATCCTCCGACTGATCGACTGCCGCCTTGGCGGAGAGGTAGTGCACGCGCGCCGCGCCGTAGAGCGCAGGGCGGAGCAGGGGCGACGCCTCGCGTGAAGGCATGTAGAGCACCGGCACGTCGGGCGGCGATGCGTCGCGCGCGCCGGCTTTCGTCGCGCCAGCGGCGCTTTGCGGGAAGGCGCTACTCACTCGCGCGGCGAGCGGCGCAGTCGGCGCCTTCGCGCGTCCTGCCATCAGCGTCTGGATCTGCGCGCGCGTCAGCGGCCCGCGGAGGTACGACATCGTCCAGCGCGAGTGCATCAAGGTCGGGCCGTCGTCGTGCACGTTGTTCATCACGAAGACGCGGCTCTTGAGGCCCGCAAGCGTCGCCTCCATCGACGAGCGATTGAAGCTTGCCCCCTGCGCGGCGGACGCGCCCTCGAGCCCTTCGAGCACACGCGCCTTGTCGCGCTCGGTCTGCATGCGCCCGATGAACCACGTTCCCGCGTTCGCGAGCCCCTTGTAGTCGAGGTCGACCGGATTCTGCGTCGCGAGCACCACGCCGAGCCCGAAGGCGCGGCCCTGCTTCAGCAGCGTGAGCATCGGCTGCTTGCACGGCGGGTTCGCGGTCGGCGGAAAGTAACCGAAGACCTCGTCCATGTAGAGGATCGCGCGGAGCGAGGTCGTGCCTTCCTGCGCGCGCATCCAGGCGACCGTTTCGTTGAGCAAGAGCGTGACGAAGAACATCCGCTCGGCGTCCGAGAGATGCGCGATGGAGAAGATGGCGACGCGTGGTTTGCCCTCGGGAGTGTGCAGCAGGCGCGCGACCTCGAGCGGCTCGCCCTCCATCCACGATTGAAAGCCGGGCGAGGCGAGGAGGTTGTTGATCGCGAGCGCG
>CAZZAH010000129.1:0-10039 GCA_964652115.1 uncultured bacterium
CGGGAATCTCCCCACGAAAACTCCGGCCAAAACCGATCAGGCCGGAGCAAACCGTCTCGCAAGACTAGCTGGCGACGGGACTCGAACCCGCGACCTGCGGTTTACAAAACCGCTGCTCTACCCCTGAGCTACGCCAGCGAAAAGCTCATTCGGGGCGTAAGAAAAGCGACGTGCCCGCCGGAATCCCGCGCAAGGCAGACCGGACCTCCCACACAAGCTCTCGCCCCGACGGCGCATAAGAGAAGCTCGGCCGACGAGACAAGCGAGGGTGGAGAAGTCCGAAAAAGGCATCGCCAGACCGAGACCCAGCAAGATTGCCGCGTCCCGAAGTCTGCCGCCAAAGTCCGACAATCTAGGAACCAAGCGCGGAGGTGTCAATGTCATTTTTGAAAACGGCACGCCAGTTCACCAGGGCAACCCCGATCCGCCGGACCATCTGAGGTCGGTCGACGATCAGCGAAGCGGGCGGACGATCGTCTTGCCGTCCCGGTCCTCGAGGGTCCAACCGCGGTCCGTGAGCTCCTTCCGGAGGGCATCGGCGCGAGCCCAGTCCTTTGCCCGCCTGGCCTCGCCGCGCGCGTCCGCCATCGCCAGGATGTCGGAGGGTACCTCGACCTCGGGCGGCTTCACGTTCAGGCCCAACAGGTTGACCAGGTGATGGAAGACGCGGTTGCCCTCGCGAACCCGAGCCTCCTTCTGCCCCGATGCCGGCTCGGCGAGCATGCGGTTAAGGGTCCGGCTCAGGCCGAAGAGATGGCCGAGCGCGCCCGCGCTGTTGAAGTCGTCCTCGATCGAAGCGCGGAAGTCGAGGTAAGCGCGCTTGATCTCGCCATCGAAGAGGGACTCGGCCACGATCGGCTCGTCGGCACCGGGAGCCCCTGCGGTCGCGCCCAGTGCCTCGGCGGTCTGGCGGATCCGTGAGAAGGCGACCCCCGCCTCGTCCAGCCGCTCCTGGCTGAAGTCGATGGGGCTCCGGTAGTGGGTCGAGAGGAGGTAGAAGCGAATCGTCGCCGGCTCGGCCAGGTTCGAGATCTCCTCCGCCAGGAAGAAGTGCTTGGTCGACTTCGACATCTTCACGCCGTCCAGGAGCACGAGACCGTTGTGGACCCAGAAGTTCGAGAAGGTACCGCCGGTCGCCGCCTCCGACTGGGCGATCTCGTTCTCGTGGTGCGGAAAGATCAGGTCGATGCCGCCGCCATGGATGTCGAAGCTCTGGCCTAAGTACTTCATCGACATGGCCGAGCACTCGATGTGCCAGCCCGGACGGCCGCGGCCCCAGGCGCTCTCCCAGTAGGGCTCACCCTCGCGGGCCGCCTTCCAGAGCGCGAAATCGAGAGGGCTCTCCTTCTGCTCGCCGACCTCGATCCGGGCGCCGTAGCGGAGCTCATCCGTCTTCCGCTTGGAGAGCTTGCCGTAGCCCTTGAACTTCTCGACGCGGAAGTAGACGTCGCCGCCGGCCGGATAGGCCACGCCCTTCTGGATCAGCTCGGCGATCAGGGCCTGGATCTCGGGGATGTGCTGCGTGACGCGCGGGTAGAGGGTCGCTCGCTTCATGCCGAGCAGGTCGACGAAGCGGAGGTAGGACTCGATGTTCCTCTCCGCCACGACCTGGTAGTCGATCCCCTCCTCCGCCCCCTTGACGATGATCTTGTCGTCGACGTCGGTGAAGTTGTTCAAGAAGGTGACGTCGTACCCCAGCCAGCTCAACGATCGATAGATGAGGTCGCCCACCATCGCGGCGCGCATGTGGCCGACGTGCGGCGGCCCCTGGACGGTCAGGCCGCAGACGTACATGCCGACCTTCCCTTCGCGGATCGGCGCGAACTCGAAGCGATCATCCCGTAGCGTGTCGAAGATCTTGAGGCTCATGGACGCGTCCCCCGCTCGGCCGCCTTCTGGGCGCGGCCCCGCTCCGCAGCGCGTTCGATGAGGCGCGCCACCAGATCCTGAAATTCGATTCCGAGCGATCGCGCCGCCTTCGGCACCAGGCTGGTCGGCGTCATGCCCGGGATGGTGTTGACCTCGAGGCAAGCCACCTCGCCGTCGGGGGCGAGGCGAAAGTCGACCCGCGCCACGTCGCGACAGCCGATGGCCCGGAAGGCCGAGAGCGCCCAGACCTGGAGCCGCTCGGCGTCGGCGGCCGCGATCTCGGCCGGGACGATGTACTCGGACTGCCCCGCCGTGTACTTCGACCGATAGTCGTAGAAACCTTCGTGCGGGCGGATCTCGACCACCGGAAGGGCGCGATCGTCGAGGACGCCGACGGTGAGCTCCTTCCCGGGGATGAAGCGCTCGACCAGGAGGCCGCGACCGGCGTCGATCTCCTCGCCCGCGTTCTCCCAGGCAGCCGGCCACATCGAGGCGTCGCGCACCAGGGTCACGCCAAGGGTCGAGCCGCCGGCGATCGGCTTCGCCACCAGCGGATAGCCGCCGAGGCGTGCGATCTCCGCCTCGCTCGGCGCCGCGAGCGACCCGTCCAACGAGCCTCGCCAGAGCAGCTCGGGCGCGACCGGAACTCCGACTGCCTGGAGCACCCGCTTCGCAACCACTTTGTCGAGCGCGACCGCCGACGCGACATGACCCGACCCGGCGTAGGGCAAGCGCCAGAGGTCGAGCATCGCCTGCACCGTGCCCCCCTCACCGGCCCCGCCATGGAGGAGGATCAGGACGACGTCGGGCTGAAGCGGGGGGAGCGCTTGGAGTGATGCGGCGATGCGCGCGGGATCGGGCTCGAGCTCGGACCAAGCGGCGAGCATCGCTTCGAGATTCCGAGCTATGACGTCGGCGGCTCCGGGTGCCATCGACTCACGCGCACCGATGGCCGGATCGAGGAAAGTGACGCTGTGCCCCAACTCGAGGCACACCTTTCCGACCGCCGCGCCCGAGACGAGCGAGACCGGGCGCTCCGAGCTTTCGCCACCCAGGAGCAGGCAGAGCTTCATCGCGTCCTCCGTGTGGGCCGCGCGGCCGCTCCGCGCCTCGCCCTCGAGCGCCGCAGTATAGGGGCTGGTCTTTCGAGCGCCAATGGCGGCGCGAGGGCTGTCGGCGCGAGGGAGGATCAGCCCCGACCGCGCCACCGCGCGAAGAGGAGCGTGATGTCGTCGCTCTGGCCTTGCTCGCCGGCGAAGCTCCGCACCTCGTCGAGGATGTCCTGCAGGAGCCGACGGCAAGACTTCTGCGTATGCAGGCGGAGGATCTCGACCAGGCGCTCCTCTCCCCAGAATTCCTCGAACTCGTTCTGTGCCTCGGTCACGCCGTCGGTGAAGAGGGCCAAGAGATCGCCTTCCTCCAACGTGACCTTCGCCTCGTCGTAGCGCGAGTCGCCGAAGAGTCCGAGGACGAGCCCGCCTTCGCGAAGCTGCGTGAGATGCCCGGTCGGTCGTATCCAGCAAGGTGGATCGTGGCCCGCGTTGGTGTAGACCACCTCGCCGGTTTCGGGATTCATCACGCTCAAGAACGCGGTGACGAAGCGGCCCGGCTCGACGCTTCGGTGAAGGAAGCGGTTCAGCCGCGACATCGTTTCCGCCGGGCCGTGCACCTCGAGACGCTGTGAAAGCAGAGCCGCGCGGAAGCTCGACATCAGAAGAGCCGCCGGCACGCCCTTGCCCGACACGTCGGCGATGATGAGGCCGAGCCGTCCATCGGGCAGGGGCAGGATGTCGTAATAGTCGCCGCCGACCTGCCGCGCCGGAACCGAGAGCCCCGCGAGCTCGGTGCGCGGAACGATCGGCAGCTCTCCCGGCAGCAGACGCGCCTGGATCTGGCGAGCGAGGTTGAGCTCGCCTTCCAGGCGTTCCTTCTCGATCTCGAGCTCGCGCGCCTTCTCGAGCTCGACCGCCATCTGGTTGAAGTTGTCGGCCACCTCCCAGAGGTCGTCACGCCCCTCGATCGGGATGCGATAGCGGAGATTCCCCTCGCGCAATCGCGCGGTGCCGCGAAGTAGCGCGGTCAAGGCGCGCGTGATGCTTCGCCCCATCGACACCACCATGCCGAGCGTGACGAACTCGACCAGGAAGAAGAGCACCGCGACACCGGCCAGGAAGAGGAGCGGAATCACGTTGAACGGATTCTCCTGCAGGTTGCTCGCGAGCCCTCGCACCGCGCGGAAGAAGCCGACGCGAGCCCAGAGGAGCACCTGGCGCGGACGCCACTCCGTGCCGTTCCATCCGAGCGTCTGCACCATCGCCGCGCCCATCGCGCCGTTGTCGCGTGAGCGCGCGAGGCTGTCGGTCGCGCGAGCTCGACTCGAGTCGGCGCCTTGCGTCGACGAAACCTGCCCGTCTGACTCGAAGGCCCAACGCGTGTCGAGGTAGGCCTCGGCCTCGATGCGTCGCGCGAGGTTCCGACCCAGCGCTTGATCGATCGGCACGAGCAGCACGACCGACTCCTCCCCGCCATCGGGAAGGCGAATCGGCTCACGCGCGCCGAGGTAGGCATCGGTCACGAGCAGGATGACGCCGTACTGAAGCCCGTTGTCGGGCCAGGAAAGGAGCGCCTCTTCTCCGCGGAGCGGGTTCCCGCGAGCTCGCTCGAGGCCGTCAGCGCGACAGCGGTAGACGCGAACCCCGGCGGTCGTCCCCTCCTCCAGGTCGGCCCAGGTGCAGAGGTCGCTCGCGTCTCCGTCTGAAAGCGATGTTCGGAGAATCCGCGAGAGCTCGTGCGCCTCCTCGTCGAGGTGTCGGGCGGCGATCTGCGCGCGCTCGCCGTTGACCGAGAGGTAGGTCGAGAGTCCCCAGAAGATCAAGATCAGGAGCAGCGGCACGAGGCCCATCAGGAGATGCGAGACCAAGAGCCTGACCTTGACGCTTCTGATCTGTACGTTCATCCCCCACACCAGCCGCGGCAGGAAGACAAATATATAAAGCACCGCGACCGACTGCGCCCACGAGGCGAACTGCGCGACCTGCCGCGCCGCCGGCATCGCCACGGTCGAGGGATAGGCGAGCTCGAGCGGCAGGAAGTGAAGCAGGCTCAGAAGAAACGCCACCAAGGCGACGAGCGCCGCGGTACCGGCGTTGAGCTCATGGCGCCAGCGCGCGCGAAGAAGCGCCGGCACCGCGAGGAGCGCCGCCGCGAGAGGGTGCACCTCCGGTCGCGAACCCAAGAGCAGCGAGACCAGGGCGAAGGGGATGATCCAAGCGAGCTCCATCCGCCGAACGGCGAAGAGCACCAGCTCCGAGAAGCCGCTCCACAGGAGCAGCGCGCTTCCCGACCAGACGAGGAGGAGCATCGCCAGCAGGCCGGGCGATGGCGTCTCCGGAATCGAGAAGGGTCCGTTTGGCCCGAGCAGGCCCGAGCCCAGAAGCTTGAGTGCCAAGAACCCGATCCCGCCGAGCCAGAGCGCGTTCCTGACCTCGATCGCCTCCTCCCGCGTTCGCCGCATCGCACGGAACGCGGTCACAAGCAGGCAGGCGAGCGCGAGGAGGAGGTAGATCATTCCGCGGCGGCGCCTCGTCGCTCGATCAGGACGACCGCGTAGGCTGCGATCGCCTCCCCGCGACCGACCGCGTCGAGACCTTCATTCGTCCGCGCCTTGATCGAGATCTCGGCCTGCGCAAGGCCGAGCGCCGCGGCGAGCGCGCCGATCATCGCCTCGCGATGCGGAGCCAGTCGCGGCGCCTCGGCCACGATCGAGAGATCGACCTGCAGCGGCCGGAGTCCGCGCTCGCGCAGGAGGCGACTCGTCTCCGCCAGGAGCTTCGCGCCCGACACGTCCTTCCAGCGCGGGTCGTCATCGGGGAAGTTGACGCCGATGTCGCCCAATCCAGCGGCGCCGAGCAGCGCATCGGCGATGGCGTGCGCGCCCACGTCCCCGTCGGAGTGCCCGAGCAGTCCGCGCTCGAACGGAATCTCGACGCAGGCGAGGAAGAGTCGCCGCCCCTCGACCAGTCGATGGATGTCATAGCCGAAGCCGACGCGCGGGGTCACAGCACGTCCTCCTCGTCTTCGCCGCTCGGCGTCCAGCATCGTCCTTCCGCCGCGAGCGCCAGCAACCAGCGCTCCGCCTTCACGAGATCGAAGGGTACCGTGATCTTCCAGTTCGCGCCGTCGCCCTCCACGATGCGCACCGGAATGCCGAGCCACTCGAGCAGGCCGGCATCGTCGGTCGCGACGTGCCCCACCTCGCGCGCGCGGCGATGCGCGTCGAGGATCGCTCCGAGTCGAAAGGCCTGCGGGGTCTGGGCGATGAAGAGGCTCTCGCGCGGCTGCGTCAGAACGACGCGGTTTTCGTAGACGAGCTTGAGCGTGTCCTGCACCGGAAGCGCGGGGATCGCTCCGGCCGGAGTGTCGCCCCACTCACCGGCGGCGGCAATTCCGGGCAGTCGCCCCTGCCGCTCCTCGCCCCAGGGAAGGTGCATCGCCTCGATGCACCGGCGGATCAAGGCCGCGCGGACGAATGGCCGCGCCGCATCGTGGATCAGGACCAGTCTTTCGTCGCCCGCACCGGCATCGCGAAGCGCGCGGAGCGCCTCCCAGGTGGAGTCCTGCCGCGCTTCTCCTCCACACACGACGCGCACCCGCGTCATCGCGTCGAGCGCGCTCGAGAGCGACTGCACGTACCTGCGTGCCTCGTCGATGGAGGACTCGGGCACCGCCAACATCACCCGCGCGATCCATCGATGCGCGAGAAACGAGCGAAGCGAGTAGCTGAACAGCGGCTCTCCGCCCAATTCGGCGAATCCCTTGGGGCGGCCGTTTCCCAATCTCGTTCCGGCACCGGCGGCCAGGAGAACGACGTCGGCTAGATCCGGATTCATGCCTGTCGCGTGGCCCCGCGCGGCGCTCCCGCGGACGCCTGCAGACCTTCGTGCAACGCTTCGGCCACGGTGGAGACGCCGATCAACTTCACCCCTTCCCGCTCACTTCCCAAATCACGCGCGTTCGCGACCGGCAGGATAACGCGACGGTAGCCGAGGCGCGCGGCCTCGACGATGCGGCGCTCGGGATGCGCGATCCGGCGGACCTCGCCCGCGAGTCCGACCTCTCCCAGCACCATGCGATCGGGATAAGGCGCACGCTCGCGCCGGCTCGACGCCACCGCCAGAAGCACGCCGAGGTCGACTCCGGGCTCGCTGACCTTGAGCCCACCCGCGACGTTGACGAAGACATCGTGCTTCGAGGTGTCGATGCCGCCACGCTTGGCCAAGACCGCGAGCAGGATCTCGAGCCGCCGGCCGTCGTATCCGGTCGAGACGCGCTGCGGGAAGTTGTAGCGCGTGTCGTGCGCGAGCGCCTGCACCTCCAGGAGAAGCGCGCGCGTTCCCTCGAGCGTCGCCACCACCACCGAGCCGACCGCACCGGCGGTGTGCTCGCTCAGGAAGACCTGGCTCGGATTCGGCACCTCTCGCAGCCCATCGTCCGCCATCTCGAAGACGCCGATCTCGTCGATGCCGCCGAAGCGGTTCTTCACGCTCCGCAGGATGCGGTAGTGCTGGTAGCGCTCCCCTTCCATGTAGAGCACGGTGTCGACCATGTGCTCGAGCGTCTTCGGGCCCGCGATCTGCCCCTCCTTGGTGACGTGGCCGACGAGGAGCACCGTCATCTCGCGCTGCTTCGCGAGCTGAAGTAGGCCGAGCGCCGACTCGCGCACCTGAAGGAGCGAGCCCGGCGCCGCCGGCAGGCTCGGCAAAAAGGCCGACTGAATCGAGTCGATGACCAGGACCTGCGGCTCGAGCTGGTCGACCGCCTGGGCCACGAGCTCGAGGTTCGACTCGGCGAGCAGTGCCAGCGACGGCGACATGCCGCGAAGCCGCTCGCTCCGGAGCCGAATCTGCGCCGCCGACTCCTCGCCGCTGACGTAGAGCACACGCGTTTCGCGCCCGACCAGCTCTCCCGCCACTTGAAGGAGCAGGGTCGACTTTCCGATCCCGGGATCGCCGCCGACCAAGACGACCGAGCCGGGAACGAGCCCGCCGCCCAGGATGCGATCGAACTCACCGACGCCGGAGGAGATGCGCGGCAGTGCCGCCAGCGGGATCTCGCCGAGGCGGACGACCGCCGACTCGAAGGCAGGGTGGCGGGTCGCCGGCGCGACGGAACGAGGCTCGCTCTCGATCGCGCGCGAGGCGGTGCCGAAGATGCCGCCGCTCGAGGAAGGGGTCGGGAGGATCGAGCCGCCGCGACCGGTGCGCGCGCCCGGCTCCGCTTCCGCCGGAACGCGAAACTCCGCGACCGTGCCCCAACCCTGGCAGGAGGGGCAGCGTCCAAACCACTGCGCGAACGTATCGCCGCATTCGCTGCAGAGAAACTGCGGACGCGCGGCCTTGGCGCCTCGCGGCTTCTTCGCGCCCTTCGATCGATCGCTCATTGGTCGGTCCATCGCTTCCCTCGCTGGCGGATATTTGCATGCCCGTCCCGGCGCGTCCACGGCTTGTCGCGCCCTGGTCACTGGTGTGCCTGTCCGCAAGAACAGTTCCGGCACACGGACCTGGCCGCTTTCCTCTCGCGCCCGGGTCGATCGACGCCGATAGGAAGGAACGACCCACTCGAAGGAGGATTCCATGCCCCGACTGAAGACTTCCGCTTTGAAGCTCGCCCCGTGGCTCGGCGGCGCGCTGCTCACTCTAGGTCTGGCCTTCGCGATCGACGCCTGGCGCTCCGCTCATGCCGATCAACCGCACATGAACGCGGCGCTGGTCAACCTGACCCAAGCGCGGGATCAGCTGATGGCGTCGAGCATGGACAAGGGCGGCCATCGCGTGAAGGCGCTCAAGCTGATCGGAAAGGCGATGGACGAGATCGAGGCCGGCATCCGCTACGACAACCTGCACTGATCCGAACGGAGCTCGAGCGGCGCGGCGCGGCATCGTCCGTGCCGCGCGATCTCGGCTCTGGCTGCGATTCACACGCAACGACGAAGACGCTTGGCCCGCGGCAACCACTTCCCTATCCTCCTCCACCAAGTATTCACAACCTATCGCGCCCGCATCGTGAAGGAGTCCCCCCCTCATGGATCGACGCGTCTTCTCGGCATTCGCGGCGCTCGCGTTGCTTCTGCCCGCGCGTGCCTTGCTTCTTCCCGCGCGCGCGGCGGCGACCACGGGCGCTGCCGGCGGCAAGGTCTGCATCATGTCCGGCACGGATCGCGTCTACGGTTTCAGCACCTACTCGGGAAGCTGGACGATGACGCTGCTCGAGACGCCGCCTCAAGCGACGTTCGTCGGCGACTACCTGGGTTACGTGCGAACGCATGGCAAGCTCTACGCCTTCAACAGCACGAACGATCACTGGTACTCGACCTCGCTGACCGACGGCCCTTCCCAACTCGATGGACAGGATGTCGAGGGCGCGACCGCGATCGCGTGGGGCCAGCATCATGCTTACGGCATCGCGACGCCGTGGAGTCTCTGGCGCTCGATCTGGTGGCCGAACGCGGAGCATTGCGTGGGCGGCGGGTCCGGCGGCAGCTTCGGCCTCGTCTGGACCAATCTCGGCGCGCACGCCTACAGCGCAAGCACGGGACAGTGGTACTCGCAGCCGCTGGGCGAGAGCTCGGTCGGCGGGATCGCCTCGAACGGGATCGGCATCGTCTGGACCTTGGACGACGCCTATGCCTTCGATCCTCTCGCCACGCACTGGAGCTCGATCGACCTCGGTGATCCGTTCGGCGTTTCGGCGGCGGGAAGCGGGAACACCGCGGTGGTCTGGAGCCACGATCGCGCGCAGGCCTACAGCGCGGTCCTGAACCAGTGGGCGCCGACGACCGCGTTGATCGACGTGGTGGGCGGCGCCGCGGGCGGCGACGTCGCGCTCGTCTGGGGGAACGATTGGGCCTGCTCGTTCATCGCGACGACCGGGGCGTGGACGCAGCTGTTGTTTCCGATTCCGTCCGGCGCGGAAGAGCCCGCGAGCATCCTCGGCTCAGGCTTCGAGGTCGGACCGAATCCTTCACGAGATGGGCGCATGAGCTTCTCGCTCCCCGGCGCGGATCCGATGACCATCACGATCGTGGACGCGCGCGGCGCGCGGGTCGCGCGGCTCGAAGCGCCATCGGATGGACGGGTCGCGCGCATCGCATGGGACGGGCTCGACACGAGCG
>CAZZAH010000130.1:0-10021 GCA_964652115.1 uncultured bacterium
CGAGCAGGCGTTGCGCGCGCGCGCCGAGCTCGTCGGAACGTTCGGCCAGAAGCCGAAGCAGGGAATCGGCCGCGGCGGCGTGCCCCTCGCGCGCGTGGGCCAGCGCCTGGGTCCAGCGCGTCTCCCCTCGCCACGGCTCCGGCACATCTGCGAGCTCCACCTTGGCCAGCGTGCGGAGCGCCGCCTCCGCGTCCCCCATCTCGAGCTCAGCCGAGCCGAGGTAGATCAAGCGCACCGCCTCGTTCGGACCATCGGCGCGTGCGCGAGCGAGCAGGCGCCGCGCCTCCTTCGCGTCGTGAATTCGATACGCGGCCAGTCCCGCGGTCAGGCTGGGGTCGAGCGCGACTTGGGTCGAGTCGCGCAGGAAGACGCTCGGCTCAGGCACCGGCAACCAGGCCATCGGCGCGCTCTCGGCCGGAGGCGATTGGGACCGCCAGGCGTAGGCGCCGAGGAAGACCAGCGCCAACACCGCCGCGATCGCGAGCAGCCGGCGGAGCCCCGAGCGCCGCCTGCTCGCCGTGCGGAGAGGAAGAGCCACGACCGGCGCCGGCGCGTCCGTCGCTGACCTCGGGTCCGAGATGCCGAGCGCCTGGAGCGCGCGGGCGTAGGTCCGCTCATGGCTGCCCGCGACCTCCAGAAGGCGGGTCGCGCAGGGCACACAGGCGCGAAGGTGGAGCAGGTGCCCACCCCGCGCCTCGTCCGGCAAGAGGCGATTCACAAGATCGAGCAGGCGATCGTCGGACAGATGTGGATCACTCGTCATCGCGCTCTCCCGGAGCTTGGGCTCGCGGCTCGCGCTTCGCCCACGACTCGAAGAGCTCCCACAGCTCGACGAACGCGCCGCCGGTCAGCTCGTTCAGATCGTGGCCCTTCGCGCGCAGGCAGTCGCGCAGCGCCTGTCGTGTGCGTTGCACCAGCACGTCGACGTGCGGCGCGTTCAAGCGCACCGCGGGATGCGCCGCGATCTCTCGCCCGCTCATCCCGTAGTAGGCCCGAAAGAACCAGGCGCGACGGCCGCGGGGCGACAAGGCTTCGACGCAGGCACGGAGCGCGTTCAGCAACTCGAGCGCAAGCGGCCGATCGAGCGGGTGAGCCGACGACGCTACCCCCAGCTCGTCGGCGACCTCGCTCTCTGCCTCGCGTTCGGTCTTCCTTCCGCTCCCCCCGAGCCGGGTGGCCCGCTGTTGGTGATCGATCCAGCCGTTGCGCGCCACGTTCGAGAGATAGCCGGAGATGTCTGACGCGCTGCGCCCGGCAAGGCTCCATGCCCCAGTTTCCGCTCGGGCGAGGAGTTCTAACGCCTTCTCTGAAGAAATGTCTTCTAGATCGGCCGGCTCGAAGCTCTGCGCGGCGCGCGCGTGGAATCGCAGCTTCTGCAGCAGTGCTTCATAGAGAAGTCGCCAGAAGGCCCCGCGGAGCGCCTCGCGGTCCGCGCCGGTCTGAGCCCGCTCCATCTCCGACTGCAAGCGCGTCAACTCGAGCGGCCAGCGCGCCTCTCCTGCGCCCGAATTCATCACGGTGTGAGAGTACCCGAGCGCCGCTCGGTCCTTCGCCTCTTTGTTAGAACCGCGGTCGGCCCCGGAAGAGGGGACGAGACCCTTCGCTCCACTTCGCCCGACATCTCGGCGTTGGCTCGTGGCGCGAAGGTCGGCTCCCCACTCAGGAAGTTCGTGCTCCCACAACACGCGGTGGGCGCGCCGCGTGGTCAAGCGCCGCGCGATCGCGCCAGGTTACCGGTCATCGAGGAGGAATCATGTCGCGGTCTCGGGTCTCCCTCTCTATCGCTGCGCTCGTGGCGAGCGTCTTCTGCGTCGCCGCCGCCGTCCGCCCAGCGCAGGCGCTGGAAGTGATCCAACTCCGCACCGGTCAGGTCGCCGGTGTTCCCGGACCGTGCGGCGGCTTGGACGACCGATTCCACTACAACGCCGTCAGCATGCCGGTCTGCCCGAGTCCCTTCCGAAACGCGCCCTTCAGTCCGGGCGACTTTGCCTCGGCCGCGGCCGGACCGAAGGCGCTCGTGATCAACGCGCACCCGGTGTGGCTGACCACCCTCCCGAATGATCCGCTGGCGCGATGGATCAACTGGTCGAACTTGCAGGGCAACTGCCTCGGCCTCGCGAGCCCGGTGCTCTACGCCGCTCCGTTCACCGTTACCTCGACAGGGGGGACTTGCCCTCTGACTGCCACGGTCGAGATCTGCTACGCGATCGACGACTGGCTCGGTGATCCCTCCGGCCCCAATCCGATCGGGATCTACCTCAACGGCACCGGGCTCGACGCAGGCTTCAGCGGCGGCGGGAACTCGCAGCAGTTTTGTTATACCCAGTTCAACGTCCCCGTACAGAGCGGGCAGAACTGGCTCTACGCCTACCAACGCGACCTTGGTTGCGGCGTCAGTGGGCTCATCCTGAGCGCCAAGATCACGGTGGATGCGCCTCCATGCCCGCGCCTCGTGGCCTTCAAGTTCAACGACCTGAATGGCGACGGCATCCAGCAGATGAACGAACCGCCGCTCGCCGGCTGGACCTTCAACCTCTCCGGACAGGACGAGCGCGCCGCCATCTCCGACGGCAACGGCCTCGCCGATTTCGGCTGCGTCCTCCCCGGAATGTACGTTCTGAGCGAGGTTACGCAACCTGGTTGGGTCGTGACCGCACCGCCGGGCGGCAGGCAGGTCTTGAACATCACGTGTGGGCAGGACTACGCCGTCACCTTCGCCAATCATCAGTGTGACTCCGGGCAGTCGAGTTGCATCTTCCCGCCGAAGTGCCTCGCGGCCGAGTGGCAGTTCAACGAGTGCGGCGGCACCACTGCGAACGAGCCGTTGGCAAATCGGGACGGCACACTCACCGGCAGCGCGATTCCGACTTGGATCGCCGGTCGACCCGGGAGCAGCTGCGGACTCCGCTGGTCGGCCGCGCTGCCAGGCCGAGTGGAGGTACCGGATGCGCCGGAGCTCGACTTCGGTTTCAAGAGCTTCACCATCTCGGCGTGGGTGCGCACCACCTCGCTCGACGCCGCGAGGGGAGTGGTCGACAAGCGGGTGGTGATCTCCGGAATCGTGACCGGCTACTTCCTCTACCTCTACGGCAATCAGGTGTACTTCGTGTACAACGACGGCGTCGGCGACGTCACGATCCACGCCTCGACCTCGCCGGGTGTGGCCGACGGCAGCTGGCACCACCTCGCCGTCAGCGTCTGCCGCGACTTGAGCGACCAGGGCAGCAACGTGGCGCGCCTGGTGGTCGACGGGCACGTCGACACCTTCACCGGCTCGAGCATCCCGACTCTCAGCTTGAGCAACTCGTCCAACTTGGTGATCGGCGACGAGTGCCCCGGCTTCTTCACCGGAGTTCCCTTCGACGGCGACATCGACGACGTGCTCCTCTTCAAGTGCTGTCTCAGCGTGCCCGAGATTCTTGCCCTGGGCGGCCCGTCGGAGTACTGCACGGAGATGTGCTACCTGCCGTCCATCCTCTCGACCACCAATCCGTCGGTCCAGACCACGCTCACCGTGTGTAACTACGCCGGCGCGCCTCAGACCTACAACTGGTCCGCGGCGCCGATCTCGAGTGGGACCTGCAATCGAACCGGCCCGCCGGTCTTTCTCCCCGCCTCGGGAACCGTGACCGTCCCGGCCGCGAGCAACGGTCCGAGCTGCGTCAACGTCCCGATCACGATCCAGCTTCCGGGCGGCACCAACTGGCTCGACACCGCCTGCTACCAGGTCAACGTGATCAACGCCGACACCGGCCGCTGTTGCAGCGCGACCGGACAGGTGCGGAGGTCTTCCCCGATCTGGGCCGACCCGAATCCCACGCTCATCGCGGTGCCGGTCGACACGCCGACGCCGATCGAGTTCACGGTTTCGAACTACGGCGACCAACCGCTCAGCTTGAGCTACACCGTGGCGACCCACTCCGGTGACGGTGACGACGGGAATGGGGCGCTGAGGCTCAACGGACTCCCGCCCGGGATTCCGGTCAAAGGCGAGATGTCGCTCGTCGCCAACGGGTCGAGCACGATCAGCGTTTACGCGGTCCTCGATCAGTTCCAGCCGCTCAACATCAACGAGGTAGTCTTCTCCGCCGACTTGGGTGATGGGCAGTCCGACGCGCTCGCGGTGGTGTCCATCGAGTCGCGACCGGAGGGAATGGGCACGACCTCGATCCCGGACGTGCCCACGCAAGAGGTGACGATCCGGCGGACGGCGACGCTGACCGTTTTGCCGAATCCTTTCCGTGGAGCAACCTCGCTTCACCTCGTTCTGCCCGGATTCGATCCTTCGATCGAGGTCGAGATCTTCGACGCCGGAGGCCGCGAGGTGCGGAAGGTCCATTCCGGTCCGCTTGAGGCGGGCGAGCATCTTCTTTCATGGGACGCGCGCGATGATCGAGGGCGTCTGACCCCGAACGGGCTCTACTTCGTCCGCGTTTCGGGACGTGCGACCGCGCTCGAGCGGAAGGTGATTCGATTGGAGTAACGAGGAAGCGCGAACGAGCGACCGAGACCCAACGGCCGGGATGTCGTAGGCCGGGGCCACCTTCCACCGCGGGGGGGTGGCCTTGGCGTTTATCCCGGGCGGTCCCGTGCCCCATCTTCACTGCGCGCGGAGTTGTCGTGGTACCTTGAGCCCCGCTTTCTTCCGGCGCGACGCGTAGGCACGTGGACTCGAGGGGCACGATGGGTCGCTGTGGATTTTGCTCGGCCGAGATGGCAACGGGCGCACGCTATTGTCCGAGCTGCGGCCGTGCAATCGACGACGATCCCGACGCGACACGCGCGAGCGACTCGCTACTGACCTCGGCTCCCTCCGATGGTGCCCGCTTCGTGCCGGGCGCACTCCTCGCCGATCGCTACCGCATCGTCGCGCTGCTCGGTCGCGGCGGAATGGGTGAGGTGTACAGGGCCGACGACCTCAAGCTCGGTCAGGCGGTGGCGCTCAAGTTCCTTCCGCCGTCCCTGGCGCGTGATCCGTCGGCCCTCGCGCGCTTTCACCGCGAGGTAAGAGTCGCACGCCAGATCTCCCATCCCAACGTCTGCCGCGTGTTCGACATCGGTGAGGCGTTCGGGCAGTCGTTCCTTTGCATGGAGTACATCGACGGCGAAGACCTCGCATCGCTGCTGCGCCGCATCGGCCGGATCCAGTCGGACAAGGCGATCGAGATCGCGCGGCAGGTCTGTGCCGGCTTGAGCGCGGCGCACGATGCCGGCGTGCTGCATCGCGACCTCAAGCCGGCGAACGTGATGATCGACGGGCGCGGCCGTGCGCGGCTCACCGACTTCGGGTTGGCCGGCCTCGAGACGGAGGCAGGCGCGAATGAGCTCGCATCGGGAACGCCCGCCTACATGTCGCCCGAGCAGCTCGCGGGGAAGGAGATCACGCGGCGAAGCGAGATCTACTCGCTCGGGCTTCTGCTGCACGAGCTCTTCACCGGCAAGCGCGTCTTCGATGCCAAGAGCCTGCCCGAGCTCAAGCGCCAACGCGACTCGCTCACCGTCGTCAGTGCTTCGACCGTGGTGAAGGACCTCGATCCACTGATCGACTCGATCATCCGTCGTTGCCTGGAAGCGGACCCGGAGCTTCGCCCGGAAACGGCACTACGCGTTTCGGCCGCGCTGCCGGGAGGCGATCCACTCGAGGCGGCGCTGGCCGCGGGCGAGACCCCGTCTCCCGAGATGGTGGCAGCGGCGCCGACGCGTGGGGCGCTCTCGCGGCGAGCGGCACTGCGCTCCTGCGTCCTCTCGCTTCTCCTGCTGATCGTCCTGATCCTCGGCGACGGTGCAAACCTCATCCATCGCGTGCCGCTCGAGAAGTCGCCCGAGGTGCTGGCCGATCGCGCGCAGTCGATTCTCGCGCGCGTTCCCGGTTCAGGTCACTCGAGGTATCGCGCCTACGCGATCGAGCAGGACGAGAGCTACTTCGGCTATGAACACGATCCGCTTCCACCACCTCAGAAATGGCAGCGCCTCGGGGCAGGGCAGCCGGCCGTCTACTACTTCTGGTATCGCGAAGGTCGCGCGCCGTTCAATCCGGCGAACGCGCGCGAGGGTGCCTTCGTCTCGGAGAACGATCCGCCGCTCTCGAGCGAGGACCAGTCCCGACTTCGACTCGACCTCAAGGGACGCCTGCTCGAGTTCGTGTCGGTCCCTCCCGCCATGATGCTTCCCGGCGAGAGCGACAGCGCCGCGGTCGACTGGGGGCCCCTCTTCGAGGCGGCGGGGCTCGATCGGAGCAAGTTGGCGGACGCGTCGCCCACTTGGACCCCTCCTGTCTTCGCCGACTCGCGCGCCGCCTGGACCGGAGCATTCGCCGATCACGCCGATCTTCCGCTTCGAATCGAGGCGGCGTCGTATCGAGGTCGGCCGGTCTACTTCCGAATCGTGGCGCCGTGGGACATCGCCCCCACCGCGGCCGCGCCCGCGAACGGCGCCGCCACTACTCTGGCCTTGGCACTCACCGTGCTCCTGATCTCGGTCACCGTGGTGGGCGCGGCGGGTCTCGCGCGACGCAACCTCTTCGAAGGGCGCGGGGATCAGTCCGGCGCGATGAAGGTGGCATTCCTCGGCTTTGCTCTGGAAGCCGTGGCCACCCTGCTTGGCGCTCGAGCCTCGATCAGCCTCGAGAATCTGATCGCGCTGCTCGTCAGCACTGCCGGCTCGTCGCTCCTTTCGGGCGCGCTCTTCTGGCTCTTCTACATCGCGCTCGAGCCGAGCGTGCGGCGCGCGAGACCGGAGCTCCTGGTCGGATGGACGCGTCTGCTCAGCGGCAAGTGGCGTGATCCGATGGTGGGGCGTGATGTTCTCCTCGGCCTCAACTTGGGGATGCTGGCGGCGGCGGTGCAGTGCCTCTCCGGCTGGCTCAAGGAGTGGACCGGAAATCCGAAACCGCCGAATCACTTCCTCGAGATCCGCATGCTGGGCGGTCTCGCGCAGGTGATCGCGGTGGTCTTCTGGCAGGCGATTGGGGCGGTCTGGCTCCAGCTCTCGATCCTCCTCATCCTCGCCTTGATTTATGGACGGCTCCGCCGCGAGCGAACGAGCGCGCTGGTCCTCTGGGGTTTGATCGTGCTTCTACAAGTGCTCTGGTACGCGCGAAGCTGGCCCGTCGTGATGAGCGTGATGGTAGTGACCGGACTGATGATCTTGGCGGTGGCGCGGTTTGGATTGATCGCGGGGCTGGCCTTTCATCTCGCGTACTTCCTGATGATGCTGACGCCGCTTACGACCGAGCTCACCGCCTGGTATGCGAAGGGAACGATCGTGGTGGCCGGACTCTTCCTTCTCCTTCTCGTCTTCGGCGCTAGGACGGCGGCCGGGGACCTACCACGAGGAGCGCGCCATCTCATTGGCTAGCTCTCACGCCGAGCAACGGACGGCCGATGCACGCGCCGCGCTCGTCGCCGACTTGGGGGAGCAACTCTCGCCTCTCCGTCGCCTCTCCTTGCCGAAGCGTCTGACGGAGCTCGCGATCTTCTTCTCGATCTTCCTGCTCGGTCTGAGCGCAAGCCTCGTAGGGCGTTCGCATCCGGGAGAGCTCTCCGGCGGACTCGAGCTCGCGGCCGGCATCTTCATGACGGCGATCGCGATCAACAGCTTCGTCCTCCTCCTCCACGAAGCGATGCATCACACGCTCTTCGCCCATCGCGGTGTGAACCGCGCGGCGGCGGTCGGCCTCGGTGCGCTCTTCCTGATGTCCTTCTCCGCCTACCAGGTGCTCCACACGCGGCATCACCTCTATCTCGGGGACGAGCGGGATCCGGATGACTATCACAACTACTCGCGCGACCGGCGTCTGGTCTGGGCGCTTCACTTCGTGCGTCTGTTCGCCGGGTCGATTCTCTACGTCGCGTTGATCCCACTTCTCGCCTGGCGGCACGCCGACGGCCGAGCGAAGCGTCACATCGTGCAGGAGTATCTGTTCCTCGCGCTCGTCTATGCGGGCGTGGGTGCGCTGGTGCTCTGGTCGACCCTGCTGGTCCTCTGGGGCGCGCCGCTCCTCCTCGTCGGTTGGATGACCTCGATCCGCGGACTGACGCAGCACGGCATCACCGATGCCACCGACCCGTATCTGGCGAGCCGGAGCATCCTCTCCCCCGCTCCGATCGCCTTTCTGCTGCTTCACGAGAACCATCACCTCGAGCACCATCTCTTTCCCGAGGTGCCGAGCTACAACTTGCGGCGACTGCACGATCTCCTGTGGCCGCACCTGCCCTACGTGGTCACGGGGCACACCTACCTGGGCTTCCTGGGGAGGTTTCTGCGTCAGACCCTGCACCTGGACGAGTCGCCGATCGGTTTCATGCGCCTCCGGCGGGAGCACGAAATGCCGCGATCGAGCGAGTAGGCTCTACTTCGCCGATCGAACGTGGCATGATCGGACCCGTTCCTCCGCGCACTGCAATCCGCCACGTCGCACGCACCCTGCCTCTGAATGAGGCAAGGCTTTGGAGCTCGTGATGACGCGCATCTGGATCCTCGGGCCGCTCACCGCGGCCTGCTTGTTCGTTCCCTCGATCAGCTCTGCTCAGAGCACTTTCCATGGCAATCCCGCGCGCACCGGCGTCTTCACCTCGGCCGGCCCTCGCACGACGCCACGCACGAAGTGGACCTTCAAGGCCGGCGGCCCGATCGTGACCTCGCCGATCGTCGCGCGCGGCGTGGTCTACATCTCGAGCCTCGACGGCCACCTCTATGCCGTCGATCAGGCGACCGGCGCCGAGCGGTGGAACTTCAAATCGCGGATGCCGATCGCCTCCTCGCCCGCGATCGGCGACAGCACGCTCTACTTCGTGTCGTCGGCCGGCTCGCTCGCGGCGCTCAACCTCGCGGACGGCCAGCCACGCTGGGTGCTCCCGACCGAGTACGAGCGGAAGTTCGAGGCGAAGAACCTCCACGGCTATCCCTCGCCCGCGCAGACCATCCCCGACGCGTGGGACCTCTTCACCTCTTCGCCCGCGCTGGTCGATGGGATCGTCTACTTCGGCTGTGGCGATGGCGGCATCTACGCGGTCGACGCGACCTCTGGACTGCTGCGCTGGAAGGTCACGACGGGCGACGTCGTGCACGCTTCGCCCGCGGTGGTCGACGGCACGGTCTACATCGGAAGCTGGGACAGCAACCTCTACGCGATCGACGCGCGCACCGGACAGACGCGCTGGACCTTCAAGAGCGGCGAGGATCCCGCGATTCACAATCAGGTCGGCTTCCAATCCTCGCCCGCGGTGGTGGAAGGCACGGTCTACGTCGGCTGCCGTGACGCGCATGTCTACGCCATCGACGCCAAGACCGGAAAGCGACGGTGGGACTATCCGACCGCGAAGTCGTGGGTCATCGGCACGCCTGCTGTCGAAGGAGGCGTGGTCTACGTCGGAACGTCGGACAGCGCGCGCTTCATGGCGCTCGACGCGACCACCGGGCGGTTGCTCTGGAATTTCGACTCCAAGGCCTACCTCTTCTCCTCGCCCGCCATCGCCGGTGATCACGTTTACGTTGGCTGCCACAACGGCAAGCTTTACGCGCTCGATCGAAAGAGCGGCACGCTCGCGTGGGAATTCCAGACCGAAGCCTCGCGCCTCGATCGCTTGAACGTGCTGGAGGACGATGGGTCGTTTCGCGCCGAGGCCTTCGCGCCCACCTTCGGCGACTTCCAGGACATGTACCTCGACTTCGCTCGCTATCTCTCGATCGGCGGCATCTTCGGCTCGCCTGCGGTGGATGGCGGGACGCTCTTCATCGGCAGCACCGACGGCAATCTCTACGCGCTCGAGTGAGAGACCGGCGGAAGACCGCGCACGAATCGTTTGGAGAGGGTTGAGACCGCACCTACTTTGGAGCCGCTCACCGCGCCGATCGAATCGGTCGGCAGCGTGACCCAACCAAGGAGGGCGGTTTGATGACGGTTCGGAGTGTTCGCTCGATGGGAGTCGTGGCTTTGGCGGCGGCGCTGGAGTTAATCGCAGCCCATTTTTTTTTTTATGTTAAGGAGTTCTTCGAGATCTACACACCCTACCTCGCGGCC
>CAZZAH010000131.1:0-9908 GCA_964652115.1 uncultured bacterium
AGGCGGGGTGCCGGTTTTCGGCACCCCGCTTTTGCTTGGTGCTCGGGTGCTGGTTCCTCGTGGGAGTCCGCGCCGTCGTCACTCGCCTCGCGGCGGAACGTCGACCGCGGTACGGCATCCGAACGGAGATGCGGCGGCGGCGGAGTCGTCGGGGGCAGGGAAGCACGGAAAAAAGGTAGGGCGCTAGTCGGGCCTCTCGGAGATCGGTCTGAGGCGGGATGCAACCTAGGGCTTCAGGCGAAATCCAAACGCGGCCTATGCGGCACAGGACGCAAGGAGCTTGATCCTGAGCGTGGGTGGATGCCTAAGCCTGAGGGGTGCCGCGTTGACACTCCATGAGGCCGATGCTAGAGTCCGCCACGAGTCCGGGGTTAAGGCAAAGGGGTACTTTGGAGCTAGGAATGGATGGATACCAGCCTCGGCGGGATCGGCTGTCCTCTCTTCTCTCCCTCGGTTCGATCGCTCTTCTGCTTCTGACGATCCTGGCGGGATTGCTCGCCCCGGGATGCCGGGACGATACCAGTCTGCCCATCGATCGGAATCGGGCGCCCGAGACTATCTTGACCGGAGCTCCCGGCGACAGCCAGACCGCCTTCTATCGCGTTCACTTGTATTGGAAGGGCACCGACCTCGATGGCGAGGTCGTGGGTTACGAATGGGCCGTGACGGAGTCGCTGCCCGTGCCGGAGAACATCGTCTATCAGCAGACGACCCGGACCGATAGCGTCTTCAATCTTCAGGTGGAGAGCAACCGCGAGGTGCTCGGCCATCGCTTCTACGTTCGCTCGATCGACAATGAAGGAAAGCGCGACGATACCCCCGCGTGGACCTTCTTCGCGGCGCGCAACAACTGCGAGCCCGCGGTGACCTTCGAGCGTGCCGAGGCGATCGGACCGGACGATCGCGTCTACACCATCCTTTCGACCGACCTGCGGACTCCGTCGGATACGATTCCGACCGGTTCGTCCGTGCGCTTCAGCTGGAGCGGGTTCGACTGCGACGTGGCGCTGGATCCCGACGGCACGATCGATACTGTCGGGCATGTCACGCGCTTCTCGCATCACTTGACGCCGCTCGAGATCAACGACATCCCCGGATCACTGACCGACACGGTCGCGACGTACGAGGCGAGCCGGCTTCGAACCGGGCCTTACGTGATGTACGTCCGCGCGGTCGACGATGCCGGCTTCGCAGGATTGGATCCCTCGGTCAGGACCTTCGTCTGGAATTTCGACCCCAAGACACATTGGGCGAGGGTTCCGGTCCGGGTCGGCGGCACCGACTCGATGCGCGGCTACTGGGCCGACACGAGCGGCACCGGCGAGTACGTTCCGATCGCCGACAACGACACGCTTCCGATCGGTGTCGAAGGGCGAAAGATCCGCAACCGCGTAGTGGCGGTCGACCCCGACAGCCCGAACGGCGACGGAACGGTCGCTTCTTACGAGGCGCGACTGGTGCGCGATTCGGACTTCTGGAGGAGGCTCTTGCCCGAGCCCGACTTCGCCGACTCCGGTCTCTACTCGATGGATGCGCTCATGATGTGTCGCTCGCGCGACCTGCTCGGACGCGATGACGGCACGCCGGACACGCTGCGCATCCACGTGAATAAGGCGATTCGATTCCTGACGGAGGGAGATATCCCGGATGTCGGGCACTTCGTGCAGCGCCCGAGAGAGGGCGAGCGCATCGATCGCCGGCTTCCGCCCGGCTCCGCCGGCGACACTCTGATCCTGAAATTCTTCGGACGCGATCCCGACCCGATCGGGGCCGCTCAGATCCGGATGCAGTACCGGTTCCTCTTCTATCCTGGACCGAATGGCGCGATCGAGCAGGACACCAACTTCTCCGAGTGGATCGATCAAGGCGTCTACTGGGCCGTCGGCGCGAGCTTCACCGCACGGCGCCGCACCATGCTGCCGGGGGAGTACGTGCTCGAAATCCAGGCCGAGGAAGTGCGCGACCTACAGTACGAAGCGTTGGGCTCTCGCCGGGTGAGGAAGATCATTCGCTTCACCCTGGTGAACTAAAGGCCGTTCGTCTCGGCGCCCGCTCCGAGCGCCAAGGAGTGCCCATGACTTATCATCTGTTGAAACGATATGGGGGGGCGGTTGGCCTGCTCCTCTTCATGACGGGAGTGCTGCTCTCGGGGTGCGGCACCTTCTTCCCCGACGATACGACGAAGGGGGAGCGGGTCGGCAATAAGCGTCCCGAGGTGCAAATCACGGCTGGAGCCGCGAACTCGGACTCAGCCGGCATCGACTACAAGGTCCAGTTTCGTTGGCACGGAACGGATGACGACGGTGTGGTCGCGCTGTACCAGTTCGCCATCGATGACACCATCAGCGAGGGCGCGTGGCGCGACACGACCGCCTTCTCGTCGTTGCTCAAGTTCCGCGCGACCCATACCGAAGTCGATTCCCTGCATCTGAGCGACTGGCATACCTTCTACGTCCGAGCGGTCGACAACGAATTCGCCAAGTCGACCCTCGACTCGCGGTATTTCAACGCCGAGACGATCGCGCCGAGCACGCGGATCACGTTCCCGGACCTTCGGAGCACCGCCATCCCTCAGCTCCTGCGGACGGTGGTCATCAACTGGGACGGCGACGACCTCGATAGCGCACGGCCCGATCGCAAGCCGGTCTTCTACGAGTACAAGCTCGTGCGCATCCGTGAGGTCACGGACGACCCGTCGGCCTTCATCGACTCGTTGAAGAACGCGAACAATCTTCTGCTCGATACGCTTTCCGTCGGATCGAAGCGCGGATGGATTCGAGTCCCCGAGACGACGCGGACGATCAAGCTGAGCGATCTTCCGGGAGCGGCCTCACTCGCCTTCGGAGTTCGCGCGATCGATGAGGCGGGCGCGGTGGAGCCGGTGCTGATCCCGAATCGGAACTTCATCGCGTTCATCGTGCGGCAGACGAGCGGCAAGCCGAACGTGACGGTGCGAGAGTCGTCGCTGGGCGCCCACACCTTCCCGATCGACCCGCCGGACAACGACACCTGGAAGATCACCGTTCCGAGCAACACACCCTTGAGCTTCAAGTGGGAGGGGGACGCCACCCACTACGGCTCTCTACCCGGCAACTCGAACTATGCGCTCGACATCTCCGACCCGGAGGACGAGAGCCTGCGAGATCCACGCGGTGTGGGAGGCTGGATCGGGTGGGGACGTTGGGAAGGCAACCAATACCCAATCATCTTCCCGACGTCGGAGGGCGAGGCGGATCACGTGCTCTGGATCAAGATGCGCGACATTACCGACTCCGCCGACTCGGAACAGATTTGCCGCATCAACATTCACGTGGTGGTCTTTACCTTTAACAAGTTCGCCTTGCTGGTCGACGATGCGCGCTTCGGTCGAAATCCGAGCGACCTCGAGGTAGACAACTACCTCAAGAACACACTGCTCCGTCGAGCGGTCGAGCTTGGCGAGGTGACCGACTTCACCCTCTTCGGGAGCCCGAATGATGAGAACCGCGCGGCCTCCCCGAATGACCTGAAGTTGGAAACGCTCTCCCGGTACCAGCACATCTTCTGGTCGTGCAAGCTAGGGCAAAATACGCAAACCACCGGCCTCTATTCGGTGGAACGACTCACCACCGCGAAGCTCTCGTCTTTCCTGGGCGCGGGGGGAAGATTCATGATCTTCGGCTCCCAGCTCTCGGGGTACCTGACCGGCGGCCGTGGAGGACAGTTCGGCTTTCCGAAGGAGCCACCGAACAACGAGCTCCAACACGATCCGCTCCCGGGCTTCGACGAGGACTCCTTCCTGTGGAAGTTCCTCCACTACAAGACCTACATCCAGTCGGTGCCGAACACCTCGGACACGAACAAGGAGCAGTCGACCGCCTCAGGCATGATCGGCGCACGTTCGCTCAATCCGGCCTACCCCGATCTCTTCCTGGATCGGAGCAAGTGGAATCCGGATGAAATGCAGAACTGCGACGAGGGGCCGGAGCACTGCCAGTTCAAGAGCGGAATGCCCGATTGGGATGGGACGAGGGGAACACCGGCGACCATCGTCGCGGAGGCCGGACTCGACTCGCTCTACGCGGTCAAGACGTTTAACAAGTTCTGGGATTGGCAGCTCCCCGGGGCGGTCGCGATCCAAGCGAGCGTCGAGGGATCGGTCATCGCGCGTCGTTATGAATCGACGCACGCCGACACGCTCGAGAGCAGGCAGCAGGGACGCACCATGATCTTCGGCTTCCAGCCCTGGTACCTCGAACCGATCGGTGTGCATGACGCCGGCACCGCCGCGGTGAACTGGCTCGTTACCGGGAAGGACCATTAGCTCGGCCGCGTGTCGAGCGGAGAAACTCGAGGAAGTGAGGAGAGGCTGTCCGGCGGCCTCTCCTCCCACGAATTGAGCGTGAGGGGGACCGTGATCGCACGCCCACAATCGGCACCGAGGCTCGCGGACCTTGCCGCGAGCGGTCGGGCCCAGGATTGCTCGCCGCGCATCAGCAGCTACTCTCGTTCCGACGGATTTCGGCGCTTCAAGGGAATGTGGCGCCCCCTAGGCCTCCTGCTGCTGGTTTGGGGAACGCTCGCCGCCGCGCCGTCGCGCCGCGCCGAAGCGACGGAGTTCACGCCGCCGCCCGACATCAGCAGTCGAAAGGTCGAGCTCAGCTGGCAACCGGACGCCGATGATCCGGTGTTCCGGGGCAACACCGTACTCGAGCAGGTTTCGAGCTTCTCGAACCTGCACGGCGCGGGGCACGCGGTGCGGGTGATGACGCTTCAGACGGGCACGACGAACGCCTTCTCCTTCGCCGAGGGCGAGGATTCGGTGGTCGAGTTCAATTTCACGACCGGCGCCATGATCGGCCTCTTCCCGCTGCCGGCCGGTGGGAAGCTGACCGATCTCCACGTGCACACGACCGGGCGCTGGCTCGTCGGCGCGTTTGACGACGGCAAGGTTGCCCTGTGGGACACGGAGCTGCCGAACCAGCCTCCGTCATTCATCAGAAATGTCTCCACCCGCGGCCTTCGCGCGGTGCGCTTCCTTCCGAATCTGACCGATCCGAACGACCTCCGGTTTGTCACCGCCGGCCTGGACGACACGGTTCGGGTCTTCGCTTCGCCGGACCAAGTGGATGATCGGCTGATCGTTCGTGATGGAGCGACCTATGCGTTGGCGGTCCTACCGATTCCGTCCGGAGTGTGGATCGCGACGGGTGGCGCGGGCCACAGCATCCGTCTCTGGGATCTCGCGGCGCCGGTTTCTCCCCGACTTCTGTTGGAGGGGCACGCGGGACCGGTGACCGAGTTTGCCTTCACCTCCGATCTGCAACGGTTGGCCAGCGCCGACAGCACCGGCCAGGTCAGGATCTGGGGGATCGCGAACGGGAATCTGATCTCGAGCACCGAAACGGGGCAGCTCGACGCTCCGCCCCGGCTCGGCTACTCGGCGCCTGACGGGCAGATCTTATTCTTGGCTTTGCGCGACGGACGGATGGAGCTCCGAAGCGGAATCACCGGTGCGTTCTTTCGCACCGAGCAGTTCACCGACAAGGATATCACCGCCTTTCTCATTCACACCGATGGCCGTCGCGTCTTGATCGGCGACGAAGACGGGCAGATCCGGCTGATTCGCGGTGGGCGTTGCGTGCCGAGCAGCCTGGATCCCGTCTGTTTCGGCGGCTACAAGATCTGGCGAAGCCCAACTCGGAACGAGGCCGATGCGGTCCTGCTTCGAGCGTACAACTTCGACGATTCGACCTGGACCTTCGTGGGAGAAGTCCGCGAGTTCGCCGACCCTGATTCCATGATCGCTCGCCGCAATCCGGTCGATCCGGCGCAGGACGAACCGAGCGAACCGGCTCTTCTCGCCGGCCCGCACAACGGGCTCCCATACTTCTACAGCGTCACTCGCTTCAATCGTCACTACCTGAACGGTGCCGTCTTCGACGAGATGCTCAACTCGATCGACGAGGGTTTCTATCGCGATCCGGGTACCACGCTGCCGACCGCGATCGTGACCCAGGCCCGTGCTCGCGCCGAGAACCCGCTCCTGGATGACGTCTATGTGGTGCCGAATCCTTATGAAGAGGGGAAGGTGCAGTGGGAGCGCTTTACCTCTCCGCACCTCGAGTTCAGGAACCTGCCGGGCGAGGCGAAGATCAGCATCTACTCGGTGGCCGGCGATCTCGTGCGCGTGCTGCAACACGGCAAGGACAAGTACGGCGAGTCGCGTGACGCCTCCGAGTGGGACCTCAAGAACTCATCCGGGCGCAACGTCGCGACCGGCGTCTACGTTTACCAGGTCGAGACGCCGAGCGGCGAGGTTGTACAAGGCTATTTGACGCTCGTCCGCTAGCACGGCCGTGGCCACGATCGCGCGCGTGGATGGAACGGGCTCGCGCGCCGGTGACGCCGGGAGCGCCCCCCTAGGTCGTGGCCTCTGGATCGTCCTTGGGATCGTCGGCGCGCTGCGCGCGGCGTACCTCGCGCTCTACGCTCACGGCTTCCCGCTCTATCGCGCTCCGCTCGTCGACGCCAAGATCTACGACGAATGGGCGCGAGCCATTCTGGCGGGAGATCTCCTCGGTCGAGGCGAGGGGGTCTTCTATCGCGCGCCGCTCTATCCGTACCTGCTCGCGGGGTTGATGCGGATCTTCGGGAATGCTCTTCCCTGGATCGCGATTCTGCAGCTCGTCCTCGGACTCCTCACCGTTCTCTTCGCGGCGAAGCTGTCGGCGAGGATCGGCGGATCTCGGGCCGCCGTCGCGACCGCGCTCCTACTCGGTCTCTACGGCCCGATGATGGCTGCCGAGTCGAAGCTCCTGGCGACGAGCCTCGGGCTCTTCCTTCACCTTGCTGCCTTGCTGGCCGCGCTGCGTCATCGGGAGGCTCCGAGCGCACGCCGCGGTTGGCTCGCCGGACTGCTGCTCGGCCTTGCGTGCCTGGTTCGGCCGCAGTGGCTCGTGCTCGCGCTGCTCGTTCCGATCGTGATCGCCTGGCCGGGCCGAGCGGTGTTGGGCGCGCCGCGGCAATGGTCGGCCTGGCTTCGGCCGTGGATTCCCTTCTGGCTCGGGCTGGTCGTGATCGTGGCACCGATCGCGATTCGAAACCGCGTGATCGGGCACGACGCGGTGCTCATCTCCTCCAACGGCGGGATGACCTTCTTCCAGGGGAACAACGAGGAGAACAGCTCCGGGCTTCTGACCATCGTGAAGAGGTTCGACCTCTTCGGCTCGGCCACCGAGCAGCGCGTGCTCGAGACCCGCGTGGCCGAACGCGAAATGGGTCGAAGCCTAAAGCCGTCGGAGACGAGCCGCTTCTGGACCGATCAAGCGCTTCGCTTCATCACCGGACATCCCGGAGCATGGCTCACGCTCGAGGCACGAAAGCTCTACCGCTTCGTCACCGGCTACGAGTACGCCGACAACTACTCCTTCTACATCGAGCAGGGGAGACTCTGGCCGGTGAAGCTCGCCTTCATTCCGTTCGGGCTCCTGCTTGCGTGTGGGATCGCCGGGCTCCTGCCGCCATGGCTCGGGGATCGCGCGGCGCTCCGGCTCACGCTTCTCTCGGCGTCGTTCGGCTTTCTCGGGTGCCTGGCCTTCTACGTGAGCTCGCGCTATCGCATGGAGGTCGCGCCCGCATTGGCGGTGGCGGGAGGGGTGTGGATCGCGCGGCTGCTCGAGAGCGTGCGTCATCGCGCGCCCTGGCCACGTGCCGCCGCGGGTGTCGCGGTGCTCGTGCTCCTTGCGTCTTTCCTCCCCGCCGGTGCGCCGGCCCGCTCACAGGAGTCGATCACTTGGCTCCAGGTCGGCAATGCGTACGAGAATTCCAAGCGACCGGAAGACGCGCGGGGCGCCTACCAACGCGCGATCGATCTCCTGCCGGAAAACGTCTTCGCGTGGAACAACCTCATCCTTCTCGTCTCGCGGCAGGACTCCGCCGAGAAGGCCTTCGCCCTCCTCGAGAAGGTGCCGCCGTCGGGTCAGGAGCACCCGATGACCCTCTACCTCAAGGGTCACCTACTGGCGCGGCTCGAGCGAGAGGACGAAGCGGTGAGCGCGTACGAGGAAGCGATTCGACAGAACCCGCTCTTGAAGGAAGCGCACTTCAACCTCGCGCTGATCTACGAAAAGCGGCGCGACTACGAGCGCGCGGCCGAGCATCTCGAGGAGGCGCGGCGACTCGGCGATCAAACGCCCGAGCTCCTCTCGCACCTCGGGTACATCCGACTGCAAGAGCGGCGCTATGACGACGCGCGAGAGCTCCTGAGCGACCTGCTCGCGAAGAAGCCGGAGGACGACGAGGCGCGCTTCAACCTCGCGGTATGCGAGTTTTATCTCGGTGATCTGGACGCGATGGCAACGCGCCTCGAGGAGCTGCGCCGGCGGAGCGGGGAGGACGGCCTCCTGCTGTACTACCGTGGACTGCTCGAGCTGAGGCGGCGGCAGCTCGAATCGGCTTCGGCCGACCTCTCTCGCGCGCTCGCGCAGAGCCCCGAAAACGCGCGCGCCCTCTACTACCTCGCGCAGGCGCGCGGCGGACAGAGCCTCGATCTCAAAGCCTGGGAGACGACCTACGGATCGATCTCCCCCGCGCTCGCGCACGATCTCGAATCGTGGTTTCGCGCGCGCTCGAGCGAGAATTGGGGCGCGCCGATCGAGGGGGAGGCGGCCGATGCCTTGGCGGCGCTGAGCGCGCGCCCGGAAGCCGCGACGCTGGTCTTCGATCTTCGTCGCTTCGCGGAGGAAGAAGCCGCTCCGCGACCTTGAACCGCGTCGGCTCAGGGCTATACTCGCGCCTTCGGGTACTCGCCGCCACGCAGGCGGCTCAAACAGTGAAGGAAGGGACATGAAGTACGTTTACTTCTTCGGAGACGGCAAGGCGGACGGCCATGGCGGCATGAAGGACGTGCTCGGTGGCAAGGGTGCGGGACTAGCCGAGATGACCAACGCGGGCATTCCCGTTCCACCCGGTTTCACGATCACGACCGACGCGTGCAATCTGTATTACCGCGAGGATTCACGTCTGCCGGAAGAGGTGCTGAGCCAGCAGGCCGAGGCCTTGAAGAAGCTCGAGGCGCTCGTCGGCCGCAAGCTGGGTGATCCGAATGATCCTCTGCTCGTTTCCGTGCGCTCCGGCGCCAAGTTCTCCATGCCGGGGATGATGGACACCATTCTGAACCTCGGCTTGAACGATCGCTCCGTTCAGGGCGTGGCGACCAAGACGAAGAACCCGCGCTTCGCCTATGACTCGTATCGCCGCTTCATCTCCATGTTCGGAAACGTCGTCCTCGACATCGACAAGGATGTCTTCGAGCACGAAATCCGCGCGGTCAAGAAGTCGAAGAAGATCGAGTCGGATCTCGACCTGAGCGAGCGCGATCTCGCCGACCTAGTCGAGGTCTTCAAGAAGAAGGTGCGGTCCGAGTCGGGGCGCGACTTCCCGCAGGATCCGCTCGAGCAGCTCTCGATGGCGCGCGATGCCGTCTTCCGCTCGTGGCACAACGATCGCGCCGTCTTCTATCGCAAGCAGCATTCGATCTCCGAGGACCTGGGCACCGCGGTCAACGTGCAGGCGATGGTCTTCGGCAACAAGGGGAAGACGTCGGGCACCGGCGTCGGCTTCACCCGCAATCCCTCGACCGGCGTGCGTGAGTTCTACGGCGAGTATCTGCTGAACGCGCAGGGCGAGGACGTGGTCGCGGGCATCCGCACCCCCAATCCGATCGGCGAGCTCGAAGGCGACATGCCGAGCGTGTACAAGCAGCTCCGCGAGATCACCAGCCGCCTCGAGCAACACTATCGCGATGTGCAGGACTTCGAGTTCACGATCGAAGAGGGCACGCTCTACATGCTGCAGACGCGCACCGGCAAGCGCACCGCGCCGGCTGCGATCCGCATCGGGGTCGAGATGGTGGCCGAAGGCCTCAT
>CAZZAH010000132.1:0-4740 GCA_964652115.1 uncultured bacterium
CTCGGAGAAGTCGCTCCCCTTCTGCAGGCGCACCGCGTAGAAGTACTTGACGCCGTTGGCCGCGGTGCCGTCCGTGAAGTTGGTCGTCGTGAGCGGATTCGCGTTCAGCTTGTTGTTCGCGTTCAGCACCGCGATGTCCGTTCCCACCATCGTCGTGGCGCTGCGATAGACGTTGTAGCCGTCGGCGTCGCTGGCGTCGGGCGAAGCGTTCCAATCGAGGGTGACCGCACCGTTGTCGTTCAGATACTCGAGCCCCGACGGCGGCGCGAGCTCGTTCGGGGGCTGGGTCGTTTCGTCGTCACTACAGCCGGTCAGGGCGACGCCGATCGTCAGGGTGAGAAGCAAGAAGGCGGAAGCCCACTTGTTGCCTCTCCGCGTACGCTCTTTCATCAATCTCTCCTCCTTCCGGCCAAATCCCTGGCCGGTAGCGGTCCATGAACCTTGGGGCCGCAAACCCCGCGCGGCCGCCACCTAGAAGAGATACCATGGCGCGGGCCACGGACCAAGCCGCGGCCGACGAACGCCTGTGGCCCTTTGCCGAGGAGGATTCGCGTGCGCCGGGGTTTCGGTCGATCGAATTGGTTCACCTCTGTGGCTCCGCGCTACGCCGCGTCCCTGCTGGTCGGCGTGCTCGTCAGCGCGTTCGCGATCACTCCCACCCGCGCGCAGGAGGAGAAGCCGGTCGAGCCCTCCTTCGAGCGCCCGGACGTCGGTCTCCTTCGTCCTCCGCTCGCGCGCGGCGCGGAAGATCCTCGCGACCTCTACGACGTCGAGCACGTTCGCCTGGACCTCGACATTCGCGTCGAGTCCGACAGCATTCTCGGCACGGTCGCCATCGCCTTCGAAGCCACCAGCGACCTGAGCAACCTCGTGATCGACATGGGAGAGAACCTCGAGCTCCTCTCCTCGGTCACGAAGCGAGGTCCGGCCGTACCGACCCGACTCACCGGAGGGCAGGTCAGCCTGGAGTTGCCCGAGACGATGTCGGCCGGCGAGCGCGACACTCTGACCGTCGCGTACCGCGGCAAACCGGGCACGGCCTACTTCTCGAACTTCCGCTTCTTCGGCAAGCATGGACGCGACGCGACCGAGTTCCCGATCGTGGCCAGCCTCTCCGAGCCGGATCGCGCGCACACCTGGTGGCCTTGCAAGGACAAGCTGGGCGACAAGACGACGAGCGAGGTGCACGTCACCGCGCCCTCGATCTACAAGGTCGCGTCGAACGGACTGCGCCAGTCGATCCTCGATCACGGCGACGGCACCAGCACCACGAGCTGGTCGACGCGCTATCCCCTCACGACCTACAACGTGTCGATCGCGTTGACGAACTACATCGAGTGGGACGATCGCCACTACTCGGTCGCGTGGCAGGACACGATTCCGCTCCAGCAGTTCGCCTTTCCGGAGCACGACTCGATCGCGCACGAGGACTTCTCGGCGACCTCCGCGGTGATGGGAATGCTGGAGCAACGGCTCGGCCGCTATCCCTTCGCCGACCCGGCGATCGGACTCGAGAAGTACGGCCACGCCGAGGTGGTCTGGGGCGGCGCGATGGAGCACCAGACGATGACCAGCTACGGCAACGTGTTCGTGACCGGGAACCACGCCAGCGACTGGGCGATCGCGCACGAGATGTCACACCAGTGGTTCGGCAACTGCGTGTCGCCGGCCGACTGGAACGACGTCTGGCTGAATGAGGGCTTCGCGACCTACTGCGAGGCGCTGCTGGCGGAATCGCGCGGTGGCATCCCCGGCTACCTCTCCTACATGCAGCTCAAGAAGGCCGATCTGTTCGACGGAACGATCTATCAGCCGTCGTCTCTCTTTGGTTCGACCGTCTATCGAAAGGGTGCGTGGACGCTGCACATGCTGCGCGGTGTGTTGCGCGCGGAGCTCGGCGCCGTGGATGGCGACGAGCGCTTCTTCTCGATGCTGCGCGCCTACGTCGACAACGAGCACTTCCGCTACCGGAGCGCCTCGACCGAGGACTTCGTGCGCTTCACCGAAGAATATCTGGCGCGCGATCTCCACTGGTTCTTCGTGCCGTGGTTGCACGGCACGGGTCGGCCGGATCTCCACTACAGCTGGACCACCACCGCCGCCGGCTCGGGGCAAGCGCGCGTCTTTCTCCATCTCGAGCAGACGCAGATCGAGCCGGAGTATCCGCACGGCTCGCCCTACCCCGAGCAGCCCGACTTCTTCCCCATGCCGTGGGAGGTGCGCGTGGTGACCTCGCTCGGCGATACCACGACGGTCTACGTCACCCAATCCCAGCGTGTGACCGACAGCGTCCTGGAGATCGCGACCACAGGCAGGGTGACCGACGTGGAGATCGATCCCGATCAGTGGGTGCTTCGGAATCTCTTCGCCGACGCGACGCCGAGCCAAGCGACGATCAGCCCGACGATGCCGATCGGCAGCGTGGGCGCGGTCAAGGTGCGCTTCGCGCTGGTCCAAGGCGATGTGGCCGACCTCGAACTCTACGACGCCGGAGGTCGACGCGTGCGTCGATTGGTCAACGATGAGGATCGCCCCGGTTGGCACGAGGCGCTCTGGGACGGCAAGACCGACAGAGGCCTCGACGCGGCGAGTGGGGTCTACTTCCTGCGCCTCTCGGGCCACGTGCACGAGGTAAGCAGGAAGCTGGTCTTCGTCCGGCGCTGAGCGCGGACCTTGGTGGAGGACGAACGGGCTCTAGGACGGGGGCGCGCCGCGGGCTACGGCGAGCTCCTGCGCGGCAACCCGACCTTTCGCCGACTCTGGATCGGGCAGGTAGTCAGCCAGCTCGGCGACTGGTTCAACTCGATCGCGCTCTACTCCCTGCTCCTCGAGTACACCGGCTCCGGCCGCGCGGTGTCGGTAGCGCTGCTCTGTCAGCTCCTGCCGATCTTTCTCTTCGGGCCGCTCGCCGGCATCGTCGCCGATCGCGTTTCGCGGAAGCGCTTGCTCATCGCGACCGACGTGATGCGCGGGCTCTTGGTGTTGGGCTTCCTCTTCGTCGACCATCCCGATCGCTATCGTTGGTGCTACGTGCTTCTCTTCGGACAGGTGACGCTCTCCGCATTCTTTCTGCCCGCGCGGCAAGCGGTGCTGCCGCAGATCGTCTCTCGACGGGAGCTTCTCGCCGCGAACTCGCTCTCCGGCGTGACCTGGTCCGTCATGCTGGCGCTTGGCTCGGGGCTAGGCGGCATCGTCGCGTCGACCCTTGGCCGCCCCGCCGCCTTCGTGCTCGATTCCGGCTCGTACTTTCTCTCGGCCGCGGTGCTCCTGCCCTTGCCGTTGCTCCGGCCGGTGGCGCGCCGAGCAGTGCATGGCCTCGGCGAGATCACCGGCATGAACGACATGATCGAAGGCTTCCGCTACCTGGCGCGAAGGCCTGGTCTCCTGAGCGTGCTCCTGGTGAAGACCGCGTGGGGCATCTCGGGCGGCGTGCTTCTCCTCTACACGATCCTGGGCGCGAAGGTCTTTCCGCTCGGCCGCGGCGCGGCGCTCTCGATCGGGTTGCTCTATGCCGCGCGCGGCATCGGCTCAGGCTTGGGGCCGGTACTCGCGCGTGCCTTCGGCGGCGAGACCCCCTCCCACCTGAGGCGCGCGATCGGCCTCGGCTTTCTCCTCGCGGGGGCGTCGTACCTCGCGCTCTCGCGCACGACCAGTTTTCCGGTGGCGCTCTTGCTCGCGGCGACGGCCCACATGGGCGGGAGCATCCTCTGGGTCTTCAGCACGACGCTGCTCCACCACCGGACCGATGCCACCTTCGCGGGGCGGGTCTTCGCGGCGGAGCAGGCGGGCGTGACGCTCACGATGTCGATCTCGACCTGGTTCGTGGGGCAAGCGCTCGACGCCGGGCTCGCTTCGCCACGCGCCCTGCTCGCCGTGCTCGGAGGGCTCGTGCTGATTCCGATGCTGGGCTGGGCCGCGCTCCAGCGCGGGTGCATGCACTGGTACCGGGGATGGGATCGCGAAGCGGAGCTCGAGGTGACCGAACCGCCGCTCTGAGCGCTAGGCGGCGCCGCTCTTCTCCGCCCTCTCCTGCGGCTCGTGTCGTGTGAGCAGTCGCTTCGCCAATCCACCGAAGTCGTCGAAGAAGGTGTAGACGACCGGAACGACGATGAGCGTGAGGAGGCTCGACGTGATCAACCCGCCGATCACCGCGCGCGCCATCGGCGCCCGGAACTCCGCCCCCGCGCCGATCGCGAGGGCAAGCGGCATCATTCCGAAGATCATCGCCAGGGTCGTCATCACGATCGGCCGAAGCCGGATCTCGCCCGCGTCGATCAGCGCCTCCTTGCGCTCCGTCCCCTTCTTCCGCGCCTGGTTGGCGAAGTCGACCAAAAGGATCGCGTTCTTGGTCACGAGCCCCATCAGGAGGATGAGCCCGATCATGCTCATGATGTTGAAGGTCGTGCGCGTCAAGAGCAGCGCCAGGAGCACGCCGACCAACGAGAGCGGCAGCGAGAGCATGATCGCGAGCGGCTGCAGGAACGAACCGAACTGGCTCGCGAGCACGAGATAGATGAAGACCACCGCCAGCATCATGCTCTCGAGGATGTAGCCGACCGTCTCACGGAAGTCCTGCGTCTCGCCGCCGAGCTTGACCGAGTAGCCGGCGGGAATCGCGAGCGCCTTGACGCCCTTCTCGATGTCGGCCGAGACCTCCGTCAGCGCGCGACCTTCGAAGTTGGCCGAGATGCTCACCACGCGCTTCATGTCGCGCCGTTCGATCTTCTGCGGGCTCGTGCC
>CAZZAH010000132.1:4840-9833 GCA_964652115.1 uncultured bacterium
AGGTTGCTCGCGAGCTCGCGTCTTAAGTCGACGCGAATCTCGGGCCGTTCCTCCTCGAGCCCCGACTCCGCCTCGATCGCGCCGGGCGTCGCGCGCACGATCGAGAGCACTTGATTCGAGATCCGCCGGAGCTCGTCGAGCTGCTCGCCCTGGACGTAGATCTGAAGCGGCTTCGCCGGGCCGCCGAATCCCCCTGCGTCGAGCACCGAGATCTGCGTGCCGGGGAGCGACTCGAGGTCACGGCGCAGCACGCTCATGAACTGCTGCTGCGAGCGGCTCCGCTCCTTCTTCGGCTTGAGCTTCACGTAGAAGCTCGCCTCGTTCACCTGGCCGTTCCAGCCGCCGCCGATCGTCTCGTAGGTGTAGTCGACCTCGGCGTAGCGGCGCACCAACGCGGAGATCTCGCGCACGCGGCCGGTGGTGTAGTCGAGCGCCGAGCCGACCGGCGTCTTCACCGTGAGGGCGAGCTGGCCATTGTCGACGTCGGGCATGAACGTGCCACCGACCCGCGGGAATAGCGCCATCGCGGCGATGAAGGAGACGGCCGCGATCCCGAGCGTGATGAAGCGGTGCGCGAGCGCCCATCCGATCGCGCGGCGGTAGCGCTTGCCCAAGCCGATGAAGCTCTGGTTGAAGCGCTCGAGCATGCGGCCGAGGGGACCGTGCTGCGCGTGCCCTTCCGCCACCGGGTCATACCAAACCGAGGAGAGCATCGGATCGAGGGTGAACGACACGAAGAGCGAGACCGCCACGGCGAAGGCGACCGTGATCCCGAACTCCTTGAAGAACTGCCCGACGATCCCGCCCATGAAGCCGACCGGGATGAAGACCGCGAGGGTCGAGCAGGTGGTCGCGAGCACCGCGAGCCCGATCTCGCTCGTGCCTCGCAGCGCCGCCATGCGGTGGTCGAGCCCGAGGCCGACGTTACGAACGATGTTCTCTCGCACCACGATCGCGTCGTCGATCAGGATGCCGGTCGCGAGCGAGAGGGCCATCAGCGTCATGGTGTTGAGCGTGTAGCCGAACGCGCGAAGCGCAATGCACGCCGCGATGATCGACACCGGCAGGGTGAGCCCGGTGATCACGGTCGAGCGCCAGGAGTTCAAGAAGGTGAAGACGACGAGCACGGTAAGGAAAGCGCCGATCAAGATCGTCGACTGCACGTCCTCGACCGAGTCGCGGATCCAGATCGAGTTATCGCGGACCACCGAGAGCGTGACGCCTTCCGGCAGGCGCGCCTTCAGCTCTTCCACCCGCTCGCGTACCGCCTCGGCGACCTCGACGGTGTTGGCGCCGGAGACCTTCCGCAGATCGAAACCGACCGCGGGAACGCCGTTGACGAGCGCGGCCGAGCGCGGCTCCTCCGCGTCGTCGCGCACCACACCGAGATCGCTCAAGCGGATCGGCACACCCGCGCGGCTGGTGACCACCAAGCCTTCGAAGTCGTGCGCGGTCCGAAGGCGCCCGGTCACGCGCACCAGCGTTTCCTTCGGGCCAAACTCGACGCGCCCCGCCGGCACCTCGAGATTTTCGGCGCGAAGCGTCTGCATGACCAAGTCGAGCGGCACCGCCTGCGCGGCGAGCTTTTCGGGCGCGAGCTCGACCACCACCGCGCGCGTCTCGCCTCCGACCAGCGACACCTGTCCGACGCCGCTCACCCCTTCGAGCTCGCGCCGCAGCTCGACATCGGCGAAGTCGGTCAGCTCACGCAGCGAGCGCGCCTCCGAGCGCAGCGCGAGCGAGAGGATCGGCTCCTGCTCGGGATCGAAGCGCTGGACGAGCGGCTGCTCGATGTCCTGCGGCAGCACATCACGGATCGCCTCGATCTTCGCGCGCACGTCCTGCTGCGCGACCGCCGGATCGGTGCCGAGCTCGAACTCGATGAAGATCGACGAGAAGCCTTCGGACGAGGTCGAGGTGAGGGTGCGAACCCCTTCGATCGGGTTGACCGCCTCCTCGATGCGGCGGGTCACGTCACGCTCGACCGTCTCGGGTGAAGCGCCCCTGTACTCCGTCTGCACCGCGATGAAGGGGAACGCCACGTCGGGCCACTCGTCGATCGAAAGACGCCGATAGGAGAAGAGCCCAAGCGTCACCAGCGCGAGCATCATCATGGTCGCGAAGACGGGCCGATTGATGGAGACGTCGGAGAGGAACATCGCTAGCTCCCGAGCCGCTTCACGCGAACGCTGTCGCGCAGCCCCGGCAGCACGCCGATCAAGAGCGTATCGCCCAACCCGACATTTCCGAGGAGCTCGACCTTGCCGCTTCGATCGTCGCGAAGTCCGAGCTCCACCACCACGCGCGCAGCCCTTCCGCCGCGAAGCGCGTAGACGACCGCGTCTCCCCCTTCTTGCCGGAGAGCCGCGATCGGCGCGGTGGTGGCGTTGTCCTTCGCGACCTCGACCACATGTCCGGTGGCGAAGAGCCCGCCGATCAGTCGTCCGTCGGCATTGTCGACTCGCGTGTAGATCCGAAGCTGGCGCGTGCCCGGCTCGGTCGTCGGATTGACGCGCGACACGACACCGGTCCAGGTCTCGTTCGGATAGGCATCGAGATCGAACGAGATCTGGGTGCCGGGCTCGACCTGGGAAAGCGCCTCCGACGGGACGGTGGCGGAGAGCTCGAGGCTCCGCGTGTCGACGACGGTCAGGATCGGATCTCCGATCGCCAGGCGATCCCCCGCGTGCGCGACGACCTTGCTGATCGATCCATCGATCGGGCTCGGCACGCGCAGGTCATCCGCGTTTTCTCCAGCCGATGTCTTGTTCGCCTGCGCTGCCTCGACTCGCGCCTGGGCCGCCTTGAGCTGCGCATCCGCGGTCTCTACATCGCTGGGCGCCGCCGCGCCGGCATCGAGAAGGCGCTTGGCACGACGGGCAGCGTTTTGCGCGGCGATCAACTCAGCCTGAGCCGCGAGCTCCTCCGCCTCCGCCGCCTTCCACTGGCCGGTCACCATCGCGGGGCGAAAGCTCCCGAGCGATTGGCCGCGCTTCACCCGCTCGCCTTCACGGACCTTGACCGACTCGAGGTCTCCGTCGAAGCGGGCCTTGATCTCGACCACCTCGCTCGGCTCGAGCTGACCCGAGAAGGAAAGCCCCACCTCGAGCCGACCTGACTCGACCGCCACCACCTCTTCCGGGCTGACGATGAGCTCGGGTTCCTTCGGCGCTTCCGCGGCCTGGTCCCGACGCCCACAACCCGCGGTCGAGAGCAGGCAGAGCCAGAGCAATGGGATCAGGCGCCGCTCGCGGCATCGTCCCGGCATTCGCATCATCGATTTCCTCGCGAGGTCAGGCCCTGAAAGATCGGGCGACCGGTAAAGCGTTCGAGCCGCGCCAATGCCACCAGGAAGTCATGGCGTGAGCGGGCTTCGTTTCGAGCCGCGATCTCGTGGTCACGACGCGTCTCCTCGAGCTCGATCAGGCTCGACGCGCCCTCGTCGTAGCGAAGCTGAGCGAGCTCGTAGGCACGGCGCGCGACCGACACCGTCATGGTGCGCGCCCGAAGGTCGGCTTCGGCGCGCAGAAGCTCACCGCGCTGTTGGATCACCGTCTGACGGATCGTTTCCTTCGCGCGCGCGAGCGCGATCTCGGTGCGCATGCGATCGATCTTCGCCTGCTGGACGTTGCCCTTAGTCTCGAGCCCATCGAAGAGATTCCAGTGGAGCGAGAGCCCCGCCCTCGCGTCGCGCCGCCAATCTTCCGACGCGGGCGACACGTCTTGCGGATACGCCTGCTGGGAAAGACTCGCGAAGGCGGAGAGCTCGGGCCAACGCTCGGAGCCGGTGATGGAGACGATGTGGCGGCTTGCCTGGAGCTCCTGCTCGAGCGCATGAATGGCGGGCGTGTCGTAGCTCCACTCGATCCAGCCGGTGGTGTCGATCACGGTCGCCTCGGTGGGAAGCGCCGCGGAGTCGAGGAGCGCGCTGGTCAGCACAAGCGGTCGGTCGGTCGGCAGATTGACCAGGCGCCGCAGATCGAGCTGCCTTTGCTCGTGCTCATTGCGCGCCGCTTGCAGCGCGGGCAGTTGATTGTCGCGGCCGACCTGGGCGCGCAGACGTTCGAACTCCGAGACCCCGCCCGCTTCCTGCCGGAGCGCGACGCGGTTGAGCTGACTCTCCGCCTGCGAGAGCGAGAGGGCCGCGATCTCGACCTCGCGCTCCGACCAGAGTGCGTCGAGGTACGCCACCCGCACCGCGAGCGCGACGTCGCGGAGCCCATCGTCCCGCCTCGCGGCCGCCCCGCGGAGCGCATGCTTGGCGCCCGCGATCGAGTTCCAGAGATAGCCCCCTTGGAACAGCTTCTGCGTGACCGAAAGGGTCGCGCTGTAGGCGTGCTTGCTCGCGAAGGAGCTGTTGGCGAAGAGCTGTCCGATCGAATAGAAGCCCGAGTTCGGAAGCTCCTTCTCGAGCGCGCGGACGCGATCCTCGAGCGACGCGGTGGTGTCGGGGTCGAAGGCGGTGCCGCCGGTCGTGCCTTGATAGATGCTCTCGAGCTGTTGCGTGTAGGAAGAGCTGAGCTCGAGATGCGGGAGCACGCTCGCCCGCGCCACGAGATACCGAGCGCGCGCCGTGCCGAGCTCGCTCTCCGCCAGGGCCGCTTCCTCGCCGAGCTCAAGCGCGCGATCGACGCACTGGTCGAGCGAGAGCCGGAGCGTGTCAGGCGATTCGATCGCGAGCGCGCGACGCGGAACGGGCAGATTCGCTCCGACTAGCGCGGTCATCGCGGCGACGAGAAGTAACGAAGGCCGGCAGTGCTGCCGGGCTCTACTCAAGCTCTTCAGGAGGCCCAACACAAACCTCACGATCCGGACCCACCCCACAGCTCCCCCAGGCGGCCCCGTTCGGAGCATAGGCATCCGGACCGCGGGCGCAAGCCCCGTGATCAGCGCTTGGGCGGCTCCTGCGTGTTGTGGAAGGACGCGATCTCCCAGCGGGTCGTCTTGGTCGCGACGAAGGAGAAACAGGCCCCGTGACGTCCGGCAAGGGGAC
>CAZZAH010000133.1:0-9780 GCA_964652115.1 uncultured bacterium
CGACGCGCTCTACGCGGCGACCGAGGTGAATGAGTGGGCATGGAACGCCACCGAGTCGGGGTTCTCGGACGAGGCGCTGCTCGCCTCGTTGAAAACCGCGCTGCCGGTGCTCCTCGCGAGCATCGTTCGCGAGTCGAACCCCGCGCTTCTCGCGCTCGAGGCGGCCGCGAAAAATGCCGGCGTCAGCCTCCTCGCGGACGAGGATCTCGTGTCGGTCGGCCTGGGCACAGGCTCGCGGTCTTGGTCGACGCACGCCCTTCCACCTGCGGCGTCGGTCGATTGGTCGAACGTGACCGACATTCCGGTTGGTCTGGTCACCGGCACCAACGGCAAGACGACCACGGTGCGGCTCGCGGCCGCGATGCTGCGCGCATCGGATCGAGTGGTCGGCTTGACCTCGACCGACGGCATCGTCGTGCAAGATCGTTGGCTCGATCGAGGCGACTACTCCGGCCCGGGCGGCGCGCGACTCGCGCTACGTGATCGCGAGGTTGAGGTGGCCGTGCTCGAAACGGCGCGCGGCGGCATCCTTCGTCGCGGCCTCGCCATCTCGCGCGCCGATGCCGCGCTCGTGACCAACGTGGCGGAGGACCATCTCGGCGAGTTCGGGCTTTCCACCGTACGCGAGCTGCTCGAGTCGAAGCTCGTGGTCGCGTCGGTCGTGCCGCTCGAAGGCGCCGTGATCCTGAACGCCGACGATCCCTTCATCGTGGCCGAGGGGCCGTCGATCCTGGATGAGCGCGGCGTGCTCGCGCCGATCGTCTGGTTCAGCGCGCGCGACGAGAATCCGGTGGTGCGCGGGCATCTCGAGGCGGGAGGCGAGGCCTGCTTCGTCGATGAGGGATCGATCTGCTGGTGTCGTGAGGGCGAGCATGTGCGCTTGGCCGCGATCGACGAGGCGCCGATCACCTGGCATGGCGCGGCCCGCTACAACCTCTCGAACGCGCTCGGCGCGACGGCGCTCGCGCTTCGGCTCGGCGCTTCGGTCGACGCGGTTCGACACACGCTGCGCCACTTCGCCGGCACCATCGCGGAGAATCCGGGCCGCGGCAATCGCATCGACCTGGCCGGCGTGTCGCTGCTGATCGACTTCGCGCACAACCCGCATGGGTGGCGCGCGCTGGTCGAGCTGGTCCGCACCATCCCGGCGCGGCGTCGCGCGGTGCTTCTCGGTCAGGCGGGCGACCGTGACGACGCCGCGATTCGCGAGCTCGCGCGCATCGCGTGGACCCTTGAGCCCGCACACATCGTGCTGAAGGAGTTGACCTCGTATCTGCGCGGTCGCGCGACCGGCGTCGTTCCCGCGATCTTGGAGGAGGAGCTCCTTCGCCTCGGCGCCGCGCCCAGCTCGATCGTGCATGTCCAGACCGAGCTCGCCGCGCTCGAAGAGGTGCTGACCTGGGCGGAGGAAGGCGACCTTCTCGTTCTGCCGATCCACGCGGAGCGCGACGAGATCATGCTTCGTCTGCAAGAGCTCGCGCGTTCCGGCTGGCGACCCAAGCCGGCCGCGAGCGGGGCGTGACCTCGGGCGATCGACTTCGCCTCTCGCTTCGCGGCCTCGCGATCGGGGAGGTGCTCGGGCGCGTGCGAACGTTCGCCGAGATCACAGTCGACGCTCCTTTGACCGACTCCTCGGGCGAGATTTCGAACGCGGCCTTCGAGCTCGCGGCGAGCCTCGCGCGCGATGCGGCCGCAACCGATGCGCGGCCGTCGTCCGCCGCGGCGAGCCTCGCGCTCGGCCCACTGCTCGGCGCGTACTTCGCGGAGGATGAGGCCGCGCTCTGGCAGGCCGCGGAGTCGATCGCGCGCTCGAACGACCCCAACCTGCTCGCGGGCACGATCGCCTTGGCACTCGCCGCGGCCTGGGCCGCGCGCTATGCCGAGCATGCCGGTGCCGCCGCGCGCGCGATCTCCGACGATCGGCGCCGCTTTCTGGTCTGGATTCGCGATCGCTTGCCCGAAGGTGCGGTGCGCGCATGCCTCGAGCTCGCGGTCCAGACACCCCTCGAAGGCATGCCGCGCGATGCCGCGGCCCGTCTGCGCACGGGCGCGCGGCCTGCGGTTGCCGAAGAGGTCGCGTTCGTCCTCTGGTGCGTGGCGCGGCACCTCGAAGGCTTCGTTCCGGCACTCCTCGCCGTGCGGGAGCTCGTGCCGGCCTCAGCCGAAGCGCCTGCATCCGAGGCGCCGACGCCCGACCCTCTCGTGGCCGAGTCCTGCGCCGCCGCCGGCGCGATCGTCGCCCTCTCCGCGGGCGAGTCCTCCATCCCCGCCGCCTGGCTCGCGGCCGTGCCCCCCTTGCCTGCCGAGGTCGTCGCACTCCCGTAGCCTCCCTGCTACACTTTGCGTGGGGCTCCCGGAAGGACCGAGTGCGCAGACAGGGAAGAAAGGGAGTCGATATTCAGCTCGAGTGGAAGACAGGCCGCCTCGTTCGTTCCGGCTACGTGATCGCGCTGCTCGCCGGATTCACGTTCCTCGCGCTCACCTGGCTGGGCCGGTACTTCGCCATCCAGAAGTTCGGCTACCCCGCGTTCTGGCCCGCGGCGGGGCTCGTGCTCGGTGTGCTGCTCACGCGCGCGCCGCGACGTTGGCCGATCTACATCGGCTACTTCGCCGTGCTCAGCGTCGCCGACAGCTTCTTTCGCGACGAGAGCCTCCGCTCAATCACGGCGTGGGCCGCGGGATCGACCCTCGGCCCCCTGATCGGCGCGCTGGTCTTCAGCTCCTCGATCGGACGCGGCTCGCGCCTCGATCGGGTGAACATCCTCCTCTCGCTCCTGATCGCGATCGTGCCCGCGGCCTTGGTTTCGGGCGCGCTCATGGGCTTCGCGATGCCGGCGCAACCGGACCCGTCGCGCCTGATCGATCGCTGGTTACCGTGGGCGGCGGCGAACGCGCTCGGAAGCCTCGCGGTCTTGCCGCTCATCCTCGCGCCGTGGAGCCGCCGCTACTGGCGCGAGGTAGCGCAACCTCGCTTCATGGAGGGCCTGCTCGCGCTCGCGCTGGTCGTGTTCGAGGCGGCGATCTTCCTCGGCCCGCTGGCGGAGTGGCGCATCCGGACGCCGATCTTCGAGTTCCTCTTCGTGCCGATCCTGCTCTGGATGCCGCTTCGCCTCGGCGTGCCGGGGAGCGCGATCTCGAACGTGCTGCTCGCGGGATTCGCCGCCTACTGGGCCGATCGCGGCATCGGGCCTTTCCCGGTCTTACCCGGTAGGTCTCACCATCTCCTCGAGCTCCAGACGCTCATGCTCACCCTGACCTCGTTATCGCTCGCGCTCGCCCTGGCCGCGTTCGAACGTCGGGGCGCGCGCAACGCGCTGCGTGAAAGCGAAGAGCGTTTCCGCCGCCTCTCCGACAACGCGCCGATCGGGATCTTCCAGGCCGAGCTCAGTGGGCGTTGCCTCTTCGTCAATCGAAGGTGGAGCGATCTCGCGGGCATGTCGTCGATGGAGGCGGGCGGCGTCGGGTGGGTCGAGGTGATCCATGAGGAAGACCAGGAGCGCGTGCGCGAGGAATGGGCGGTCGCGACCGTGGATCACTCGGAGTTCCGCTCGACCTTCCGGCTGCGGCCGCTGCACGACACCGTGACCTGGCTCGAGATGCGTGCCGTTCCCACCATCGACGAGAACGGCGAGATCTCGACCTACATCGGCACGGCCGAGGACATCACCGCGCGGCGCGAGACGGAAGAGCATCTGGTGCATCTGGCACTTCACGATCCTCTGACCAAGCTCGCCAATCGCCTGCTGCTGCTCGATCGATTGACGCAGGCGGTGGCGCGGCTCGACCGCGAGAAGCAGACCGTCGCGATCCTCTACGTCGACCTCGATCGCTTCAAGGAGATCAACGACCGCCATGGCCACGACGTCGGCGATCGCGTGCTGACCGAGGTGGGACGTCGATTGAAGAAGGCGAGTCGTCCCACCGACACCGTCGGGCGCATGGGAGGCGACGAGTTCGTGGTGGTCTGCCCCGGGCTGCGGGACACGGCGGAGTCGCTTCGCATCGCGAGCCGGCTCGAGCTCTCGCTCACGCGGCCCTTCGCGATCGGAGTGGGAACGTTGCGCGTGACCGCGAGCATCGGGATTCGCCTCGTGCGGCACCGCGGCATCGATCCCGAGGAACTGCTGCGCGACGCGGACGAGGCGATGTACGTCGCCAAGCGAAAAGGCCCCGGTCGGAGCGAGGTCTCGGTACGCGTCGACAGCCGCCGCGAGCTCAATCTCGAAGAGCAGCTCTCGACCGAGCGCGATGAGGAGTCGGAGGAGCAAAACCTCGGAGGTACGCCGAGGGATGCTCGCCACGCGCAGCTTCCGTTTCGAGAGGGAATCCCGCGGCGCGCGGAGATTCCCTAGGCGCCCTTCCGACCGAAGAGTCGATGGCGACGGCGCGCGACCCAATCGTAGGCCGCGTCGCGCCAGGCGCGTGGCACCACTCGCGCGATGCCGAGCAGCGACCATGGGAAGCCAAGCGACCGCGTGATCTCGATCACGGCATCGCTGCGCGCAAAACGCCGCTCCCCTACCTGGTAGATGATGCTTCCGAGCTCCGCTCCCGGCGTGCAGGCGATTCGCGGAGATGCCAGCGGCGCGAATCGGAGCCGCCCGCGCCGATCGAGACGGCGAAGCAGCGCGACCGTCCCCTCGCAGAGCGCGCATTGGTCGTCAAAGAAGACGACTCGATCCGCGCTAGGTTCTTTGCCGGAGCTCACGCCGACATGATAATCCGAGCGACTCGCGTCGCGGCGCAGGAGGGCGAAAGCATGATTGGACTTGGACAGCGGGTGGTCTCGCCTTGGATCGCGGCGTTCCCGCTCGCGTGGTTCGTGGTCCCGCTCACGCTCTTGTTCGCCGCGCCACTCTCCGCGCCGCTGGCCGGACCGCAGGACGCATCAGCCGAGGCCACCGCCCCGCACCGCGTCCTCATCATTGCCACCAATCGCGCGACGATCGACGGCACGAACCGCGCGATCGGCGCCGACGCGCGCGAGATCTGGGAGGCCTACACCCGATTCATCGAGGCGGGCTACGACGTCGAGCTCGCGAGCCCCGCGGGCGGCGCGATTCCGCTCGAAGGAACCGAAGCGCTCGATGCCAAGCAGGCGGCCGTGTTCGGCACGCCCGCGCTCTCGGCGGCGCTTCACAAATCGCTCGCTCTCGCGTCGATCGATCGAGGTCGCTACGCCGCCCTCTACATCGCCGGGGGGTACGGCGCGCTCTACGATCTGCCCGATGACGTCGTGCTTCGACGCATCGTCGCCGGCATGCTCGCGGATGGCGGCGTGATCGGCGCCGTCGGCCAAGGCGTCGCCGCGCTCCTCGAGGTGAAGGACGAGCACGGCGCCGCACTCCTCACGGGCCGCACGATCACCGCGACCACCAACGCGGAGGACACCAGCTCTGGACTGGTCGAGGTCTTGCCCTATTCGTTGCAAGCCGCGATCACCGCGCACGGCGCGAGCTGGAACGCCAACGCCGCCTTTCTACCGAACGTCGTGGTGAGCCGTCGCGTGGTCACAGGTCAAAATGCCGCCTCCGCCTCGGGTGTCGTTCACTTCGTGCTCCAGCTCCTCGAGCGATCAAAGGTGTCCTCCGGCCCCGCCGCGCGTTGAATCCGCCGCGACGACGCGGCGGCTAACACTCGTCCTTTCGCTTGCGGCATCGAGCCGCTACTCTGCACCGCGTTCGTATCGCCCGGATGCGCGTCGTGAAAGCGAAAGGAGGTCGGAATGCCCATGTCGAAGAAGGCGCTGGCGGAGTTCATCGGAACCTTCTGGCTCGTGCTCGGCGGATGCGGGAGCGCCGTGTTGGCCGCCGCGTTTCCCAAGGTCGGAATCGGATTGGTCGGCGTTTCGTTCGCGTTTGGATTGACCGTGCTGACCATGGCCTATGCGATCGGCCACATCTCGGGCTGCCACCTCAATCCGGCGGTCTCGATCGGACTCTGGGCCGGCGGGCGATTCAAGTCGTCGGAGCTCGTGCCCTACATCGTCGCGCAGGTCGCGGGCGCGATCGCCGGCGCGGGCGTGCTCTACCTGATCGCGAGCGGCGCACCCGGCTTCGACGTCGCGGCCGGATTCGCCTCGAACGGCTACGACGCGCACTCGCCCGGCCAGTACTCGATGATGGCGGGCCTCGTCTGCGAGGTCGTGATGACCTTCATGTTCCTGATGATCATCCTGGGATCGACCGATCGCCGCGCGCCTGCCGGCTTCGCCCCGATCGCGATCGGGCTCGGGCTCACCCTGATCCACCTGATCAGCATTCCGGTCACCAACACGTCGGTCAACCCCGCGCGCAGCACCGGCCCCGCGATCTTCGTCGGCGATTGGGCGCTGGGACAGCTCTGGCTCTTCTGGGTCGCTCCGATCGTGGGCGCGATCGCCGCCGGGTTCGTCTATCGCTCCTTCGAGCGCGAGTAACGCGTTCCTTACTCGTGCGCCATCGGCGGGCGATGTAGGCTTCTCGGTCATCCGCGCGGAAGAAACGAAGTAAGGAGGAGGACCCATGGCGGACCACGAAAGCTGGGCGACCGGCCAATTCTGCTGGCTCGAGCTCGGCACCACCGACATCGACTCGGCCAAGACCTTTTACGGCGAGCTCTTCGGTTGGGGCTTCAACGACGTCCCGATGAGCGAGGGAGAGGTCTACCGGATGCCGCAGATCCGGGGCCGGGATGTCGCCGGCATGTACAAGTACGGAAAGCAGCAGCTTGAGCAAGGCGTGCCGCCCAACTGGATGCCCTACGTCGCGGTCGATAATGCCGACGCGGCGACCGAGCAGGCGCGCTCCTTGGGCGCGACCGTCCACTTTGGTCCGATGGATGTCTTCGACGTCGGGCGAATGGTCGTGCTGCAGGATCCGACCGGAGCGTACGTGTCGCTCTGGCAGCCGATGAAGCACAAGGGCTACCGGGTCTTCGGCGAGCATGGCGCGGTCTGCTGGAGCGAGCTCGTCACGCGGAATGTCGAGGGTGCCAAGCGCTTCTACTCGGCCATGTTCGGCTGGGACCCGCGCACGATGGAAGGCGGGGACATGCCGTACTACCTCTGGCACCAGGGCGACAAGAGCGTCGGCGGCATGATGGAGATGAAGCCCGAGATGGTGCAGGTCCCCCCGCACTGGATGACCTACTTCGCGGTCACCGATTGCGATGCGATCGTGGAAAAGGCGAAGGAGCTGGGCGGCGGCGTGATCATGCCGGGCATGGACATCCCGGAGGTGGGCCGCTTCGCCATCCTGCACGATCGCGAGGGCGCGGTCTTCTCGATCATCACGCCGACGACGAGGTAGCGAGGGCGACTCGAGCGCGATCGGGCCGACTTGGCGTAGGAACGAAGAGGAGGATGGCTGGCCGGCCACCCTCCTCTTCGTTTTCGTTCGACTGGAACCCTCGGTTATGGGACGCGAACGTTGAAGTCGATGGGGTTCCCGCTGCCCGCGGTGTCAACGCAAGTGTCGCCACCCGGAGGGGGACCATCTCCCGCGTCGAGCTGAACCCATTCCATGTACCGGCTTGCCGAGCTACCCGCGTACTTGTAATCACGGTGGTAGGTGCTCGGGCTGCCGAAGGGTGTGATGGCCACGCTGACGCGGTCTTCAACTTCGACCGAGAGCGTTTGCACCACCTCACCACTGCTGTTGGTGTACGCGGTCACCGAGGTCATGGCCGAGTTGTTCTCGTACACGGTGAACTGCACCGCGGCATTGACGAGTGCCACGTTGTTGCACCACGTGACCTTCAGTCCGAGATCCGCATTGACTGCCTGGGCCGGCGCCGGCGTCAGCAACGGAGCCGCCAGGATGAGCGCGCAACCCAGGGCCGCGAGCCAGCGATGTCCTTCTTTCATGTTTGTCTCCCTCCCTTTCGTGGATCTCAGAGATGGCCGACGAGCGACTGCTTCGCGCCACCCCACTGCGGAATCACCCGGTGATTCCCAGCCTCTTCATTCTTCTGAGCAGTGCATTGCGATGCTGCCCGAGCATGGCGGCGGCGTGGGTGCGGTTGCCCGCGCAACGCCGGAGCGCCTCCTCGATCGCAGCGCGTTCGCGCTCGACCAGGCTCGGAAACGCATCGCCGCCATGGGGGGGGAGGGCGACAGCGTTCACCTTCTCGGTCTCCGGCTCGCGAGCCGCGAGCAAGGACCGCGCATGATCGACCTGAACATCTTGTCCGGCGTGAAAGATCAGAGCTCGCCGGACGAAGCTCTCGAGCTCGCGGACATTGCCGCGCCACGGCAATCCTGACAGATGCTCCAGCACCAAGCTTCCGAAACGAGCGCGGCGCGCCGGATCGGGTTGATGTACGTGCTGGAAGTGCTCGATCAGCAGGCCGATGTCGCCGCGCCGCTCGCGGAGAGGCGGGATACGGAGCTCGACCACGCTGACCCGATAGTAAAGATCATCACGGAAGCGCTTCGCCTGGACCGCGTCCATCAGCGGGAGCGACGAAGCGACGATCACCCGAACATCGACCTGATGTTCCGAATCGCTGCCGAGCGGACGAACCGCGCCGGTCTCGAGCACGCGCAGGAATTTCGCCTGGAGCGAGCCCTCGAGGTCAGCGATCTCGTCGAGGAACAGCGTGCCGTGGTCGGCCAAACGGAAGAGGCCCGAGGTATCGCGTACAGCGCCGGTGAACGCGCCCTTCACATAGCCGAAGAAGAGGCTCTCCATCAGATCAACCGGCACCGCGGCGCAGTTCTGCGCCAGGAAGGGGCGCTGCGCGCGTGGGCTCGCGTGGTGAAGCGCGCGGGCCAGGAGCTCCTTGCCCGTCCCGCTCTCGCCCGAGATCATGACCGGCGCTTCGACGCGTGCCACCAGCTCGGCGTTCGCGATCAGGTCGAGCATGCGCGGATCGGCGGTGATGAAGCGCTCGAAGGGTGAGGCGCCGATCGCGTGCTGTCGGAGCGCGTCGTTTTCGCGCACGACGTCATCGTGCGCACGCGCCTGGTGCAGCGACGCACCCGCGAGCTCGGCAAAGGCCTCGAGAAATTTCACCGACGCGTCGGTGAAGACGTGGCTCCGCTCCCGATCGTCGACATAGATCGCGCCGGTGAGCTCTCCCCGCACGATCAAGGGAACGCAGAGGACCGAGCGAAGCCGCTGCGCTTGCACGCTCGCCGCGTCGCGAAGCATGGGATCGAGCGCGGCGTCGGCCGCGAGCACATGGTTTCCGGCGAGGACGCGCGCCAGAAGCGTGCGGCTCAGATTCCCGAGCTCGTGCAGCTCTTCCGGCCGGACGCCGGACGTGGCGGCGGGAATCAGATCCGGCCCAAGGCTTCGGCCGAGAAAGATGATGCCGCGTTCCGCCTGCAGTGAGCGAACGGCGGTGTCCAAGATCTGCTGAAGGAGATTGCCGAAGCTCACGGTGGAAAGAAGAGTCTGGGCCGCGTTCCGGAGGAGCGCGAAGGCCGAGACCTCTTCCCGCTCACGCGTTGCCGCGAGGATCTTCGCGGCGGAGGAGCCGACCGTGCTCCATTCGCGTTCGAGCCCAGCTTCGATGTCCATGGCCTCTAGCGCCTCGCCTTCCACGTCAGGGTGAAACGAGAGCGGTCCCCGATCGGATTTTCCCTGGGGCGAGTCCGACATCGATGCTCCTAGAAGAGGTTGGGGTGGGCCACGCCGGTCACACCCCCCAGCGCAACCGGTGGTCGATACGTCGCGTTCAGTATACGTTTGCACGGATCCGAACGGCACCGCTCTCCCGATGTGGCCCTTCCCCCTCCGCCTCAGCCGGATAGCACCGGAACTCGATCCCTCGTCGGGGTTGCCCCCGCGAGCC
>CAZZAH010000134.1:0-9765 GCA_964652115.1 uncultured bacterium
CGGGCTTCGCGGCGTGTAGATGAAGCTGCAGTACGACGGCATACCGGAGAAGATGTAGGGGTACCAGGACGGAACCTCGCCGAGCTTCTTCTCCAACTCGGTGCCCCAGACGCCGAAGGGCTTCACCGATTGGGTGTCGGCGGACTGGGGCTCCCATCCCTTGAACACCATCGCAGCGTAGAAGACCAACGGCACGACGATCAAAACCAGGCACGAGTAGAGCCACGATCGATCGGGGCGATTCATCGCACAGCCTCCCTGCTCACTCTCTCGCGGGCCTCGCCCGCGTTGACCCTTCTCTGGTCCCTTGCTAGGCTAGGGGCCCGTGGCGCGTCAACGAATCGAAGCCGACCAGTCCCACTCGAGCGACACATCCTCGTCGTCGATCGACCTGGGGCGTTTCGACTCGCCCGACGGCTTTGCCGACTACGCGCACAACGCGGATCTCCTCAAGCGAAACGACGCCATTCTGGAGCTTCTGCCGCCGGGGGATGATACCTGGCTCGACGTGGGATGCGGACCCGGAATCGCGTCTCGCGCGCTGGCCGCGAGCGGACGTCGTGTGACGAGCCTCGATGCGAGCCGCGCCGCCTTGGCCGCAGGCCCGCCGCATCCGGTCTGCGCGAGCGCCTCCGCCCTTCCCTTTCGTGACCAGAGCTTCGACGGCGTGCTCTGCCTCGAGGTGCTGGAGCATTTGCCCGAGCCGCTTCTCCGCGCCGCGGCGGAAGAGTTGGCGCGGGTCGCTCGACGGTCGCTCGTCATCGGTGTTCCACACCGGGAGAATCTCGCTCGAAACCTCATCGCCTGTCCAGGCTGCGGGCACCGATTCAACCGCGCGGGACATCTCCATCGATTCGAGAGAGGGAGCTTGGAGGCGCTGTTCCCGCACTTCCAAGCGGCGAAGCAATGGATCGGCGGACCACCGGTGCGCGACTACCCAAGCTCGTTACTCTGGCTTCGACATCGGGTGGCGCGTCGGTTCAGCGAGATGTCGGGGCGAAAGGGGAACGTCTGTCCAGCCTGCGGCAACACACGCTTCTCGCCCTTCAAGCACAACCCCCTCTCCTTCATGCTCGATGGCGCGAACCGGTTTCTGAGCCGTCGTCGGCCCTACTGGCTGGTGCTGCTCATGACGAGGTCCGGATGACCGAAGCGACGCGCACGAACCGAGGCGACCGGTCACGCGCATCCGGCGCGACTCGAAACGCGCTCCTCATCACCTACTACTTTCCGCCGTCGGGCGGGCCGGGCGTACAGCGCGTCTTGAAGTTCGTGCGCTATCTACCGGGGATGGGCTATCGACCGATCGTGCTGACGGTGCCGGAGGACGCCGAGTTTCCGGTGCTCGATCCGACCCTCTTGGCGGAGGTGCCGCCCGAGGCGTTGATCGAGCGCGCGCCGCTGGTCGAGTTCTACGGCGCCTATCGCTTGCTGACGGGAAAGAAATCGAAGCAACTCGACATCGAGTCGGTCTCGAAGCGGAGCGCTGGCCCGCGCGAGCGTCTGGTCCGCGCGATTCGCGGCTCGCTCTTCATTCCCGACGGCAGGGTGGGTTGGCTGCCGGGAGCGACCTCGCGCGGCGAAGCGTTGATTCGCGCGCATCGACCGGAGGTGATCTTCGCCTCGGGCCCGCCGTTCACCACACATTGGATCGGAAAGCGCCTGAGCGAGCGTACCGGTGTCCCGCTCGTCGTCGACTACCGCGATCCTTGGACCCGGGCCCCCTTCTATCCCACTCGGCCGTCGTGGGCGCGGCGTCTGGACGAGAAGCTCGAGTACTCGTGTCTTCGCGCCGCCTCCGCCATCGTGACGGTGAATCGGACGATTCGCGAGAATCTGCTCGCCCACTACCCCGATCTCGATCGCGCGCGCTTTCATCAGATCCCGAATGGATTCGACCCGGCCGATTTCGAAGGGCTGACACCGAAGCCGACGCGCAAGTGGACACTCGTTCACACCGGCAGCCTTCAGGGCGCGCGCATCCCGCATGGACTCCTCGCCGCGCTCGAGGATTGGATGCGAAGCGACCCGAGCCTCGCGGAGTCGATCTGCCTTCACTTCGTCGGTCGACTCGATGCCGACATGCTCGAACGTCTGGCCGCGCCTCCGCTCGATCGCATCGTTCGTTTCGACGGATATCGCCCACATCGAGAGAGCGTGCAGGCGCTCCTGGATGGCGATCTGCTCTTGCTTCTGATCGTCGACGATCCGCAGAGCCGCGGCATGCTCACCGGAAAGCTCTTCGAGTACCTCGGCTCCGGACGCCCGATCCTGGCGCTGGCCCCCGAAGGCGAGGCCGCGGAGCTGATCCGCCGCGCGCGGGCGGGACATGTCGTTTCCTCCGATCGACCGGTGGAGATACGCGCGGCGCTGGAGGAAGCGCATCGGGCCTACCTCGCCGGCGAGCGCGCCTACGGCCCATTCGACCCCGAGGTGATCGCCGAGTACTCGCGTCGCGAGCTGACACGAAGACTGGCCGAAGTCTTCCAACAACTCGGGGAGAGTCCTTGTCGCTCTTGAAAGGCGGCGACTAGAATCCGCGGATTGCCCCGGCTGGGGAAAGGGAGGATGGGATGGCGCAGGAAGTCATATCGGTTGCGCTCATCGGATGCGGGAAGATCTCCCGCAAGCATCTCCAGGTCATTCGAGAGATCCCGGATCTGAGTCTTCGCGCGGTGGTCGATTCGAATACCGCGCGTGCCGAGGCCGCCGCCGCTGAGTTTCCAGAGTGCCGTGTTTATCCGGATCTCGACGCGGTGTGCGGCGACCCGAGCATTCGACTCGGAGTGGTCTGCACGCCGAGCGGGCTTCACGCTCGACAAGGGATGGCCCTCGCGCGGGCCGGCAAGCATGTCGTGGTGGAGAAGCCGATGGCGCTTCGCCTCGACGAAGCGGACCAACTGATCGAGGCCTGCGATCACGCCGGCGTGAAGCTCTTCGTGGTGAAGCAGAATCGCTACAACCTTCCGGTGCGGAAGGCGCGCGAGGCGATCGAATCAGGCCGCATGGGACGCGTCTTCATGGGCGACGTGCGCGTGCTCTGGAATCGCAGCCAGTCCTATTACGACGAGGAGCCCTGGCGCGGCACCTGGGAGATGGACGGCGGCGTCCTGACCAACCAGGCGAGTCACCACATCGATCTTCTGATCTGGATGATGGGCGACGTCGAATCGGTTTACGCGCAAGGGCGCACCGTGCTCCATCGCATCGAGGTCGAGGACACCGGCGTCGTGCTGATCAAATTCAGGAACGGAGGATTGGGGATGGTCGAAGCGTCGACCGCAGTCCAACCGCGCGACCTGGAAGGGAGCCTCAACCTCTATGGCGAGGGCGGCACGATCGAGATCTCCGGCTTCGCCGCCAACGAGCTCAAGACCTGGCGGTTCACGGAAGAGCGGCCGGAGGACGAGATCATCAAACGAGACTTCGGCCGAAATCCGGCGGGCGCGACCTTCGCCCACCAGCAGTTCTACCTCAACGTGGTGGAGACGCTGCACGACCAGCGCCTCGCCTTGATCGACGGCTTCCAAGGCCGGCGCTCGCTCGAGGTCATCCACGCCATCTACGAGTCGATGGAAACCCGACAGGAAGTAAAGCTGCGCTTCGAGGCGAGGCGATGCCGGCTCGGCACGCCCGCGGCTTGAGCGCAGAAGGAGACGACGATGCAGATTCCGTTGGTCGATCTGAAGGCCCAGTACGCGAAGATCGGTAGCGAGATCGACGCGGCGATTTCCGAGGTGATCCACGCCACCGCCTTCATCGGCGGGCCGGTGGTGAAGCGCTTCGAGCAGAACTTCGCGCGCTTCTGCTCCGCGCAACATGCGGTCGGTTGTTCGTCCGGCACCTCGGCGCTGCACCTCGCGCTGCTCGCGGCCGGCATCGGCGAAGGCGACGAGGTGGTGACGGTCTCGCACACCTTCATCGCCACGGCCGAGATCGTGCGCCCGATGGGAGCGCGGGTTCGTTTCGTCGACATCGATCCCGACACCTTCTGCATGGACCCGGCCCAGCTCGAGGCGGCGCTGACGCCGAAGGTGAAGGCGATCATCCCGGTGCACATCTACGGTCATCCGGCCGACATGGGGCCGATCCTCGAGATCGCGCGCGCCCGCGGCATTCGTGTGATCGAGGACGCCGCGCAAGCGCACGGCGCCAAGTACCACGGGAAGGCCGTCGGCAGCCTCGCGGGACTCGCGACCTTCAGCTTCTATCCCGGCAAGAACCTCGGTGCGTACGGCGACGCCGGCATGGTGACGGCGGAATCGGCGGAGGAAGCGGAACGGATGCGCAGCCTCTCCAACCATGGCCGCGCGGAGAAGTACCTGCACAACGAGGAGGGATACAACTATCGGCTCGACGGCATCCAGGCCGCGATCTTGGACGTGAAGCTGCGTTACCTGGAGCGATGGAACGAGGAGCGCCGTCGCGCGGCGAAGCAGTACGACGAGCGCCTCAAGAACGTATCCGGGGTCACGATTCCGAAGGTCGCGTCCTATGCCGAGCCGGTCTATCACCTCTATGTGATTCGGGTGGCGGGCCGCGATCGTGTGCTCAATGCGCTCCGCGAGCAGGGAATCGACGCCGGCATCCACTACCCCGTTCCCCTACACATGCAGCCGGCCTACAAGTACCTCGGGATCCGCGAGGGCTCGCTGCCCGAGACCGAACGCGCCGGACGCGAGGTGCTCTCGCTCCCGATCTATCCGGAGATCACCGAAGCGCAGATCGATCAGGTCGTAACCGCGCTCAAGGCGGCGCTCTGAGCACGAGCCTCGTGTCTCGAAGGACGTAAGTTGGACGATCGAGCGTCTGTGGATTCGGCGGTCAAGGATCGTTCCCCTGAGGAGGGGCCGCGGCTGACGCGGCCCCTTCCGCTCTACGGCGTGCTCGACAATGTGCGGAGCGCCTTCAACGTCGGCTCGATCTTTCGCACCTCGGAGGCCGCGCGGGTCGCTCGGCTCGAGCTCTGCGGCATCACTCCCTATCCCCCCAATCCTCGACTCGATCGCACCGCGCTCGGGACTGCCTTCTCCGTCGAGTGGCGGCATTGGATCGAGACCCGACAAGCGCTGGCCGCGCTCAAGGCGGAAGGGATCGAGATCTGGGCGCTCGAGGTATCGTCGCGCGCCCAGTCGCTTCGCGATGTGAGCACGCCCGAGTCGGTGGCGCTCGTCTTCGGCCACGAGACGATCGGGGTATCGCACGACGCGCTTCGCGAAGCGGATCGAGTGATCGAAATCCCGCTTTGGGGGCGGAAGAACTCGCTCAACGTGGCCACGGCGTACGGCGTGGTCGTCTTCGAGCTCTTGCGGCGATGGGGCTATTGATCGGCCGGAGCGCCTGAAGCGTTAACCGAGAGCCCAGGGCTGCGCGCTCGCCTCGTCGAAGGTCAAGGCGTCCTCGGTCGACTCGGACCCACGGCGCTCGCACTCGATCATGCGGACGACCACCACCGTGACGTTGTCGGGCGCGCCACCGGTCAGACTCGCCTCGATCAAGGCGTCGACCGCGTTTCGAGCTTCGACCGCGGCGAGGTACGACGCGAGCTTCGCCGTCGGTACCGACTTCATCAGGCCGTCGCTCGCCAGGATCAGTCGATCCTCGGGCGCGAGGCGGAGTCCGCGGTCGGGAAGATCAGGACGCTGGTCCGGGCAGACGCCGAGGCAGCGCGTCAGCACGTTGGACATCGGGTGTGACTCCGCCTCCTCGCGACGGAGGCGTCCGTTCTCGACCATCTCCTCCGCCAGAGTGTGGTCGCGCGTGACGCGCAAGCAGCGGTCGCCGCGCATCCAGTAAAGCCGCGAGTCCCCGATGTGCGAGATAAAGCAGAGTCCATCGGAGAGAAACGCGATGGTGAGCGTCGTTCCCATCTCGCTCAGGCGAGAGTCCTCACGAGAACGCTCCTGCAAGCGCCGCGCGGCCTCGTGGTGCAGACGATTGAGGGCCTCGCGTGGGTGCTCGCCCTTCACCGGTCCCTGATAGGAATGGATCGCGCTGGTGGCGAGAGCCGAGGCGATGTCGCCGCCGGGGTGCCCGCCCATTCCGTCCGCGACCGCGAACAGCGCGACGTCACCGAGCGATGCCCGAAGAGCGAAGGAATCCTCATTCCTCTCGCGCACGAGCCCGACTTCGCTCCGGCCGAACGCGTCTAGTTTCACCGCCACCCCCTTGTCCGGCCCGCGCCTTCTAGATCCACCCCGACGACCCCTCCGCCCGGACGCAGTATAGGAGCCCGACACGAAACTGCCCCGACTTCTTTCTTCGTCGGGGCAGTGACCTCGATGGGGCAGTAAGCATTCGTAGCACGATCAGTCGGCGCGACCCGGAAGGAGACCGCGACCCAGAAGTGAACCGCGACTCCGAAGAAAGCTGCGACTCCGAAGAAAATACCGTGGGAAGTGCCTAGGCGTCGTCGTCTTCCTCTTCTTCGTCATCGGCCTCTTCGTCGTCCTCGGCGAAGTCGTCGAAGTCATCGCGGCCCGCGCGAGGCGCCGCGACCGAGACGAGCGTCATGACCTCTCCTTCGGGATCTCGGAGAAGAAGTTCCTCAAACATCTGGCCCTCCTCATGCAACCGTACAGACTGATCGGCGGGAAACCTCTCCCCGGCGTCGTGTCACTCGACCGACCCGCCACCGCGGGGAAACCCGAGCGCGCTCGCACCCCGACCCCCCGCGCAGCTTCGAGCACTAGAACTCAGCAGTCGCCACCCAACACCAAACCCACCGGAGACTCTTACCCAACGGAAGCGCGAAAAGCATCGTGAAATGGCATCCGCGACGAGCTCCCGTAACCTCCCACTCGCCGTCGCGGGGTGACGAGGCCGCGATTTAATGGGCGAGTCTCGGGAGTGTCAAGCACAGAAAGTTCTCCTAGGGAGCGCTTCGTCGCGCTCATAGAATCGGGCCGTGCGAGCCGGTCGCTTCACCTATCTCTTGCTCCTCGCGAGCTTCGCCTTCGCTCTCCCCTCGGACGGTCGGAGCGCCTCGGCCGCCGATTCCGCGGCCCTCTCCCCGGCGGAGGTCGACCGCTGGTATCGACTCTCGCTGCGAGGAGAAGACGCCGGTTGGACCCACGAGGAGAGTCGCCACGATTCCGTGGAGGCCGAGACGAGCGAATCGCTCCTTAGAGTCGAACGACTCGGGACGGCGATCAACCTCTACAGCCGAAGCAGGGTGACGCGCGACGCACGAGGTCGCGTCACGCTTGGGTACCTCGCGACCAGCGCGCCGGGCGAGACCTTGGACCTTCGCGTCACCTTCGCGCACGACAGCCTCCGGATCGAACGTCACTCCGCGGGCCTTCGCTCGACCGAAGCTCTTCCCCGTCCACCCGACTGCCTCGATCCGATCGCGATCGAAGCACGCTACGATTCCGCTCGAGCCCGCATGGGCCAACCGCTTCGCTTCCGTTGTTACTGGCCCGAGCTCGAACGCTTCGTTGCCGTCTCCCTTTCGGCTGAAGCCTCGGACACCCTTACCCTCGCGAACGGCGAGAGGAGAGATTGCACGCGCTATCGGATGTCGACCGACGAGCTGGGAGGAATGGGAACGGTCGAGTGGCGCGATGCGGACGGCGTGACGCTCAAGACGCGCGAGGACGCGCTGGGCTTGGTGGCGGAGCTCTCCACTCGTGAGGCCTGCCTCGCTCCCTCCGAACCCGCCGACCTCATGCGGCAGCTGTCGATTCCCCTTTCGCGCAGCTTCGCGACTTCCGGCCACTACGATCGCGTGCGCTACCAAATCCGCGGCCTCGATCCGGATGCTCTCGGGGAGCTGAAGGTGCTTGCCCCGGCGAAGCGCGTCGCCGCCGAGGACAGCATGATCACGATCGAGGTTCTAGACGCGATCCATGGACCCCGCGATCGGACCGCGCCCGGACCGAACGACCTCGCCCCGAGCCCGATCCTGCAAGCGGACGCGCCCGAGATGGTCGAAGTCGCGCGACGCGAGGCCGGCCAGGGCAGCGCTTGGGAGCGGAGCGAGCGCCTTTGCCACTTCGTCGCCCGCCACGTCCGCTCGAAGGACCTCTCGATCGGATTCGCCTCCGCTCTCGCCACCTTGAAGAGCGGCGAAGGGGATTGCACCGAGCACGCGGTGCTCCTCGCCGCTCTGGCTCGCGCCGATGGGATCCCGAGCAGGGTCAAGGCCGGCCTACTTGCCCTCGGCGCCGAGATGGGATTCCATCTCTGGACCGAGGTCTGGAACGGCGAGGCCTGGATCGGTCTCGATGCTACATTCGATCGTGCGCCGGTCGACGGGCGGTACCTCCCGATCAGCGTTTCCGACCTGTCGACGGGATCGGTGGCCGATCTCGCGCAGGGGATCCTCCCCTGGATCGGCAGGGTACGCATCGAGGCCGATGTCCCGTGAAACAGCGCCGCATCACCTTACTCGTCAGAAGGAGCTTGCCGTGAGTGTCTGGTCGAAGTCCGCTCCCCGCCATGCCGCCCGAAGCGGCATCGCCGCTGCTTGCGTGGTCGCCGCCTGCACGGGCCTGCTCTTCTCGTCGATGGCGACGACGGCGCGCGCCTTCGAGGACGCCGACATTCGCGCGATGGTCCTGAACGTGCGCACGTCGGCGGAATTTCCCGGTCAGGGCGGGATCTGGATGGGCCTCGACCGCGCGGTCAAGCTCGACGGGATGGGGAACGCCGAGATCACCGAGCATCTGGTCGCGCGCGTCTTCGACTCGAAGTGGGCGAAGGAGCGCTTCGCTCCGCTCTACGTTCCCTACTGGAGCGCGACCCAGGGCGTTCGGCCGGAGCGCCTCCGCGTCTGGAGGAGCATCGATGACTTCGTCGACCTTCCGAAGACGGTCATCACCGACGAGCGTGATCCGCGCGCGGGAGACGTCAAGCCCTACGCCGGCTTCCGCCGCGTCCGTTTCGACCTCGGCGATCTGAAGGCGGGGGACGTGGTCGAGCTCAAGTGGAAGCGAATGGACAACGTGATTCCGGGCGAGCTCAACGTTCGATGGGCCCGCGTCGACTTCGGTGCGGCCGAGCCGGTGATCGAGCAACACGTGTCGTTCGAGATTCCCGACGCGCTCGTACCGAGCATCGACACCGGAGGCCCCGGGTTGATGAAGCAACGCGAGGCGCTGGGTGAATACAAGCGATGGACCTGGGTCTCCGGCAATCTGGCCGCGCGTCCCGGCGCGTGGTTGAACGAGGTCTACTCCCGCTTCCCGCTGGACGCGAGCCCTTCGGACTCGACGTTCCCCTATGTGCAGTGGAGCACCTCGGCCGACTGGAAGTACCTCAGCGACTACTTCGGCCGTCGATGGGAAGGCTTCGCCGCGGAGAGGGACGCCGGAATGAGCCTCGCCACCTCGAAGCTCGTGCCAGCGGACGCCTCGGTCGAGAAGCGCGCCCGCTCCATCGAAGCGTACGTTCAATCGAGCATCGCGACGGTCGACGTCTCGGCCGAGTGCATCGGCCTTCGGCCCTTCGAGGCGGGTGAGATCTTCCGCGCCGCGGCGGGCGTTCCGCGGGACAAGTGCCTGCTGCTCTACTCGATGCTTCGAGGCGCCGGGCTCAAGGCGACCCCGGCGTTCGTCGCCTCGGCTCCACGGATCGGCTCCCCGAGCGCGCCGGTGCCTGCGTCGCGCGATCGCTTGCTGGTGCGCGTCCTGACCGACGGGAGCGATGTGCTCTGGCTCGACCCGCTCGAGTCGAAGAGCGAGCTCCCCGCGGGCATGGCCCTGCTCGTGCCCCCTCGAGTGGAGCAGGGGCCGAATGCGGAGGTCCCCTTTCCGGGACGTA
>CAZZAH010000135.1:0-9655 GCA_964652115.1 uncultured bacterium
CACGCTGGAGCGAAGCGCGTGCTCTTTCTGGTCGACCGCGCCAACCTCGGTCGGCAGGCGAAGGGAGAGTTCGATCAGTTCGTCGCGCCCGACACCGGTAGGAAGTTCACCGAGGTCTACAACGTCCAGCACCTAACGTCGAACAAGCTCGACGATGTGGCGCGGGTGACCATCTGCACTATCCAGCGCCTCTATTCGATCCTGCGAGGCGAGGAGCTGGACGAAGATCTCGACGAACGGTCCGGCTACGAGATCGCCGCTTCGGACGATCGGCCCAAGGATGTCGCCTACACCGAGCGCGTGCCCATCGAAGCGTTCGACTTCATCGTGACCGACGAGTGCCACCGCTCGATCTACGGCCTCTGGCGCCAGGTGCTCGAGTACTTCGACGCGTTCCTCATCGGCCTCACCGCCACGCCGTCCAAGCAGACCATCGGCTTCTTCAACCAGAACCTCGTGATGGAGTACAACCACGAGCGAGCGGTCGCCGACGGCGTCAACGTCGGCTACGAGGTCTACCGCATCAAGACGCAGGTCACCGAGCAGGGCGGGCTGGTCGAGAAGGGCTTCTACGTCGATCGCCGCAGCAAGGAGACGCGCGCCGTTCGATGGGAGCGCCTCGACGAAGACTTCGCCTACGACGCCAGGGATCTCGACCGCTCGGTCGTCGTGCGGTCCCAAATCCGGACCGTGCTTCAGGCCTTCAAGGACGCTCTCTTCACGGAGCTATTCCCCGGCCGCACCCTCGTGCCCAAGACGCTCATCTTCTGCAAGGACGACTCCCACGCCGAGGACACGGTCGAGCTCGTGCGCGAGGTGTTCGGCAAGGGCAACGACTTCGCGAAGAAGATCACCTACAAGACCTACAACCCCGAAACCAAGCGCTACGAGAAGTCGGAGACGCTGATTCAGGAGTTCCGCACGTCGCCATCGCTACCCGTCGCGGAGACGGTCGATATGATTGCCACGGGCACCGACATCAAGCCGCTCGAGTGCCTGCTCTTCCTGCGCGACACACGGAGCCGAACCTATTTCGAGCAGATGAAAGGGCGCGGCACGCGCGTGCTCACGCCGACTGATCTCCAGGCCGTGAGCGGCGCCGACGCCCACCACAAGGATCACTTCGTCATCGTCGACGCGGTCGGGGTGTGCGAGAGCGACAAGACCGACTCGAGGCCGCTCGAGCGGCAGCGGAAGGTTGCCTTCGACAAGCTCCTCCTCGGTGTGGCGCTCGGGAAGCGCGACGAGGACACCCTCGCGACGTTGGCGGGGAGGCTCGCGCGTCTCGATCGGGCGATTTCGCGGGAAGAGGCGCAGAACATTGCGGTGCTTGCCGGCGGGAAGTCGCTGTCGGAGATGTCGAGCACGCTGCTTCGGGCGGTGGATCCGGATGTCATCGCGGAACGCGCGATGACGCAGCGCGTCGGGACCGCGCTCGACCCCGATTCCGCGGCGGTCGCCGTGGGTCCAACCGGCCTGGCGGACGCACCGATCACGCCTGAAGCGGTCGAAGCAGCCCGAAAGGAGCTCGCCGACCACGCCTGCGCCCCCTTCGATCTCCCCGCGCTGCGCGACGCCCTCGCGAAGGCGAAGCAGGAGTCCGAGCAGACCATCGACACCGTCACCGTCGATCGCGTGACCTCCCTCGGCTTCGACGAGGCTGCCAAGGCCAAAGCCGCCGGCCTCGTCCAGGAATTCCGCGAGTACATCGCCACCCACCAGGCCGAGATCGATGCGCTGCAGATCCTCTACAACCGGCCGTACAAGCAGCGGCTGACCGAACCGATGCTCAAGGAGCTCGAGCGGCGGCTGCGCGAGAACCACGCCGCTTGGACCGAGGACCGGCTGTGGGACGCGCACGCGCTCGCCGCGCCGGGGAAGGTGCGGGGCCGGTCGCAGGTCGGGCGCTTCGCCGATCTCGTCGCGCTGGTGCGGTTCGCGCTGGATCAGCAGCCTGTGCTGACACCTTTCGCGGAGTCGGTGGCCGAGCGGTTCGATCGGTGGCTCGCGCAGAAGGCACTCGCCGGCGTAGCGTTCACGCCCGAGCAGCGTGCCTGGCTCGACCTCATTCGGGACCACATCGCCACCTCGCTCAGCATCGAGCCCGACGACCTGGAACTGTCGCCGTTCAATCAGCGCGGGGGGCTCGGGAAGGCGCACCAGCTGTTTGGGGACAAGCTCGATGCACTGCTCGACGAATTGAACGGGGTGCTGGCGGCCTGATAGGCTCCGGCCTCGGACTTCCGGGCAGGAAGAGGATGAAGAACACTCGCTGAACTCAAAGTAGGGCTGGCCGCATGACGAAGAAGTCCGTCTCCAAGCGATCTGCTGCTGTGCCGAGCGGCAACGATGGTTACGCCGACCTGCTCGGCGGTGTGACCGTTCTCGTGGAAACAGCGCGTCGCGCGAGCGCGCGAGCCGTCAACGCCTTCATGACGGCGACGTACTGGGAAGTCGGCCGACGCATCGTGGAATTCGAGCAAGGCGGCAGGAAGCGGGCGGGCTACGGAGAGACTGTGATCAAACGCCTCGCGCAGGATCTCTCCGCTCGTTTTGGTCGAGGCTTCTCCCGACAGGGCCTCCAGAAAATGCGCCAGCTCTACCTCGTGGCGCCTCCGGACAGAATTCGCCAGACACTGTCTGGCGAATTGTCTCAGCCAGAGATTTGCCCGACACTGTCGGGCATTTCTGGGTCACCCCTGGGCCGAATCCCCAAACCATTCCGCCTAAACGAGCTAACCCTTGCGTTCCCGTTGCCCTGGTCCCACTACGTCCTGCTGATCGATCGGTCCCGCTCGCCCGAAGCTTTCGCCTTCTATCACGCCGAAGCCCTCCGCGGCGGCTGGTCCGTCCGCCAGCTTCGGCGCCAGATCGACAGCCAGTTCTATGAGCGCACCGCACTCTCGCGGAACAAGGCCGCCGTGTTGGCCAAGGGCTCGAAGCCCCAACCTGGCGACGCGGTCAGCGCAGACGAGGAGATTCGCCACCCGCTAGTTCTGGAATTTCTCGGCCTGCGCGACGAGTACTCGGAGACGGACCTCGAGGACGCGCTCATCCGCCACCTCGAGACCTTTCTGCTCGAACTCGGCAACGACTTTGCGTTCGTCGGCCGCCAGCGACGGCTGCGCATCGACGACGAGTGGTATCGGGTGGACCTTCTGTTCTTCCACCGACGCCTGCGTTGCCTCGTCATCTTCGATCTGAAGCTTGGGCGCTTCACGCATGCCGACGCAGGGCAGATGCACGTGTACCTGAATTACGCGAGCGAGCACTGGGTGCACCCGGGCGAGAATCCGCCCGTGGGCGTGATCCTCTGCAGTGGGAAGGGAGAAGCGCTCGTGCGTTACGCCACGGACAACCTACCCACCAAGATGCTCGTCCGCCAATACCTCACGGCGTTGCCGGATGAGAAGCTCCTGGCTGCCGAGCTGGCGAAGACACGCAAGGAGCTTGAGGCGCGGAGCAGTGAGCGCGATCCGGCGTGAGTTGATGAACGAGCGGGGCGACGAATTGAACGAAAGCTGGCTCCCTGATAGGTTGCGTCTATGGGCATCAAGGCGCTGATCGATGTGGCCAATGAAATGCTGGCCGAAGGTGTCATTGATCGGTTTGCCATCGCGGGGGCGGTTGGCGCGACCTTCTACCTTGAGCCGATCTCGGCACGAAGCGTGGACATCCTCGTCACCGTTCGGCCCGCCCCCGGGAGCCTGACGATCGATCCTCACCCCATCTTCGACTACGTCACGACGCGGGGCGGCAAGATAGTGGGCGAGCATGTTGTCTTAGAGGACTGGCCCCTGCAGTTCCTCCCACCCACCGGACCACTCGCAGAGGAAGCCCTCGCGCAGGCCGTGGAGAGCGATGTCGCGGGCACGCCCATGCGCGTTCTCACAGCAGAACACCTCGCCGCGATTGCGCTCCAAACCGCACGGGCCGCGGACAGGGCTCTGCTGCTCCACTTCATCGAAGCTGAAGCGCTAGACTTCGCGCGGTTCAGGGCCATTCTTGCCCGGCACGCACTCGTTGATGCGTGGCGGAAGTTCGAGCGCCTTTTCCTGGACGGTGTGGCATGACCTTCGATCTGGAGACGGTCCTTGAAAGTAAGCGTGCCCTGCGCTGCAAACTGGCAGCGCTGCCAGTCGCGGAGAAGCTGCGGATGCTGGACGCCCTGCGCGACCGCCAAGACGCGATTCGCCGCGGCACATTTCAGCCGGACCCGACTGCGTATCGGCCGCAGCCCGCCCTCGATCAAACGAAGCTGACATGAGCGAGAGCCTCGGGCGTCAATGCGCTGCATTTCCCGTCGGGTGGACAATAGGCCAGTTCGCGGCACCGACGTATCGAACGGTGTCCTGTCGTCTCCTAGCGCCAGAGCCCGAGGTCCGGAGGGACCCAATTGTGCAGACACCGTCTGCATTTTGGGGTGAGCCCCCAAAATGCCAGACACTGTCTGGCATTTCTCTGAATCCCGCGTCAGTGATCACACGCCTCGTCCACGAAGGCCGTGCCGGGCAGATGGCGAAAGGTCTCTGCCGTGCGCGACCTCGGGACGGCAGGCGTGCGAATGCGAGAACGGCGTCAATCGGCGAGGACGGGAAGCGCGAGACCTCGAGGTACGTCGCTGGTTCGCTGAGCAGTCTTTACCGGCAAGGGTACGAGCCGAGGCGGCCCGGAGCGGGGCCATCCGCGATGTTCGATGTGCGCGGTGCGGGGACTGAGGCATGAACTACTCGCCTCCCGAGCCGCTCCCGAAGAATTGGACGCTCACGAGCCTCGCGGCTGTGACTACGCATCAGTCGGGGAATTCGAAGCTGATCAAGGGAAAGCTGGTCGGCGCGCCCGGGGATGGCCTGTTTCCCGCGTACAGTGCGTCAGGACAAGACGTTTGGCGTGATACATTCGAGGCGGAGGGCGACGCGGTCATAGTGTCAGCAGTCGGCGCGCGATGTGGCAAGTGCTTTCTCGCCTCGGAGAGATGGTCCGCAATCGCCAATACCCACGTTGTGCGACCAAAGCCCGATCTGATAGATCATAAATTCTTGTGGTATCGCGTGAACGATGAACAATTCTGGGTCCGCAGTGGAACGGCGCAGCCGTTCGTCGTCGTGCGGAAGACGCTCGAGCGCCCCTTCGCGCTTCCTCCCTTGCCCGAGCAGCGGCGGATCGTGGCGGAGATCGAGAAGCAATTCACGCGGCTGGAGGCGGGGATGGCGGCGTTGCGGCGGGTGCAGGCCAACCTCAAACGCTACCGCGCCGCTGTCCTCAAAGCCGGCTGCGAGGGCCGCCTCGTCCCCACCGAAGCCGAACTCGCCAAGACCGAAAATCGGGAAGCGACGTTCGAAACCGGCGAAGCCCTGCTCGCTCGCATCCTCGCCGAGCACCGCAAGCACAGGCTGGGGCGCAACAGCTTCAAGGCGCCCGCTGGCGTCGACCCTCAGGATCTCGAGCGGCTGCCCGAGGGGTGGACCTGCGCCAGCCTCGATCAGCTGGTTGACGAGACGCTGATAGGGCTCGACCGCGGGCGCGCCCAGCAAAGCAGCGACTCCGCCAGCGGCACGCCCTACATCAAAATGAACAATGTCACGATGGATGGCCGAGTGTTGTGCGATGAACTGGTCTATGTTCCCGCAAGCGGCGACGAGGCGGCACGCTTCGCTGTGAAGGATGGAGACATACTTTTTAACACCCGCAACAGCAAAGAACTCGTTGGTAAGGTTGGCGTCGTGCGCGACCCTCCTGAAGGCGCGATCTACAACAACAACCTAATGCGAATCAGAATGCCATCGGTAGTACTGCCGACGTTTCTCATTCTGCAGATGTGCTCGAGCCAGTTTCGTGAACGCATGGAAGTCGTGAAGAAGGCGACCACCAGTGTTGCTGCCATCTACGCGAAGGATCTACTCTTGCTTGGTATTGCGTTGCCACCTGTAGCAGAACAGAGTCGCATCGTAGCCGAGGTGGAGCGTCGTTTGAGTGTCGTGGAGCAACTGCAAGCCACGTCGGCCTTCTGCCTCCGGCGCGCCCATCGACTTCGTCAATCCATTCTCCGACGCGCGTTTTCCGGTGAGCTCTGAGGTAATTGTGACATACTCGCGTTTTCATCACCTCTATCGACTCGATGCCCCAACTTTTCAACAGGCCAGAGACAGACCCGGGCTCGTCAAATTGCTGCAATCGCCCCAACTCCCCGAGAGCGCGCGATTTCTCGCATTGGATCCACTCGTGTTTACACAGGCCTACATGCTGCTGGGAGAGTCCCCTCAAAGATTTGGGTCCGACCTATCACTCTATCTCGCGACCGTGCAAGCATTTTTTCGGGCAGCGAACACCGACGGCGGACTATCTCTCGCTCTGCTACCAAACCCGGATGCAAAGCGACGTCTGTCAGAGGATCTCGGCGTTGCACTCTCTTCGATATTCATGGTTGATCTGTTTGAGTTGCCTTGGCAGTCGATTAGCCAGCTTCCACAGAATTCCAGTCTGAGCAAGAAGCGGCCCGATTTTCAGGGCTTCTGTCCGAATGGAGACCGATACCTCTTCGAGTCGAAGGGAACGACGAAGCTAGCCTCGATCGAGTCGAGCTTGACGAAGGCGCTTGCGCAGGTGAAGGCATATCCTGAACCGTCAAGCGCTCGATTCGCGATTGTATCTTATCTTAGCGCGGACGATCGTTTCTTTCCGAGCACGTCATTTGTTGTTGATCCGCCCGGCTTGCCGAAGGGCGTGATTCCCGACCCAGACACCTCACGGTCCCTTCATTTCGAGAAAGTACTCGAGTTTGCTGGATTGACTTCATTGGCCAATGCTTACACCGCGGTACTGTCGGCAAAACTCGCGGAGGCGCAACGTTCAGAGCAACTTGGCGAATTGACCTTCAGGCGAACGAGTCGGTTGAACGACCAAGTGAGGAGTCTGAAGAGGCAGCTCGAAGCGAGAATCACTTCGATAGGCGACGAGCGTCTTCAGATCAATGATTTAGAAGTAGTTAGTAGTCGATTCAACGACCCGGTCACTGGTATCGCTGTAATTTGGGGTGTCGCGATTGCGGCGCTACGGGCCGGGCTCGAATTTGTTGGTCGGGGATCGTTCCCTCCTGCCAGCATCGCCAGCGATGGCAATACTCTTACAAGCGTATTCGATGACGGCACCTTCGTCCGTTTGGTGGTGCCTGCCGGGTCTGCTAATGAGTAGCTCGGGGCACCTCGTCCAGAAGCTCTGGAACTACTGCAACATCCTCCGCGACGACGGCCTGTCCTACGGCGACTACGTCGAACAGCTCACCTTCCTGCTCTTCCTCAAGATGGCCGACGAACAGTCCAAGCCTCCCTTCAACAAGACCTCGCCGATCCCGAAGGGGATGGACTGGCCGGCGCTGCTCGCGAAGGACGGCGACGCGCTCGAGATCCACTACCGCCACACGCTCGAGGAGCTCGGCAAGAAGCCCGGCATGCTCGGCGTCATCTTCCGCAAAGCGCAGAACAAAATTCAGGACCCGGCGAAGCTTCGTCGCCTGATCGTCGATCTGATCGACAAGGAGCAGTGGTCGTCTCTCTCCGCCGACGTTAAGGGCGATGCGTACGAAGGGCTGCTGCAGAAGAACGCGGAGGACGTGAAGGGGGGCGCAGGGCAGTACTTCACGCCGCGCCCGCTGATCGCGGCGATGGTGGATGTGATCGCGCCGCGCCCGGGCGAGTCGATCTGTGACCCTGCCTGCGGGACCGGCGGTTTCCTGCTCGCCGCGCATGACTTTCTCGCGAAGGACCCCAAGCTCGATCGCGCGCAGAAGAAGAAACTGAAGGCCGGGACGTTCTTCGGCATCGAGCTGGTGGACAGCGTGACGCGGCTCTGCGCGATGAACCTGCTGCTTCACGGGATTGGAGGCGATTCGGAGGAGGACCTGCCGGTCGTCACCAAAGACGCGCTCGCCGGAAAGCACGGCGAGTACGAGGTCGTGCTCGCGAATCCTCCCTTCGGCAAGAAGAGCAGCGTCACGATCGTGAACGACGCGGGCGAATCCTCGCGCGAATCGCTGGTGATCAACCGCGACGACTTCTGGGCGAGCACCAGCAACAAGCAGCTCAACTTCCTGCAGCACATCTTCACGATCCTGAAGCAGCACGGGCGCGCGGCGGTGGTCCTGCCGGACAACGTGCTCTTCGAGGGTGGTGCGGGCGAAACGATTCGACGCGAGCTCCTGAAGCAGGCCGACGTGCACACTCTCCTTCGCCTACCGACCGGGATCTTCTACGCGCAGGGAGTGAAGGCGAACGTCCTCTTCTTTGACCGGAAGCCGGCGCAGGAGAAGCCGTGGACGCAGAAGCTCTGGATCTACGACCTGCGGACGAACCTCCACTTCACGCTGAAGGAGAACACGCTCAAGCGAAGCGACCTCGACGACTTCGTGGCGTGCTACAACACGAAGAACCGGACCGAGCGGCAGGAGAGCGAGCGATTCCACGCCTTCACCTACGACGAGCTGACCAAGCGGGACAAGGCGAACCTCGACATCTTCTGGCTGAAGGACGACGCGCTCGAAGAGTCGGCGAACCTGCCGCCGCCCGAAGTCATCGCGCAGGAAATCGCCGATGACCTGCAGGCAGCGCTCGAACAGTTCTCGGCGATCGCGGAGGACCTGAAGTAGCGGCCTGACGATGCGCCACGCCGCAGTAGACTGACGACAGGCTGCAATGAAGCTTGAGGACGGCATGACCCTTCGCGTCGACGTGAAACCAGAATTGCTTCGCTGGGCGTGTGAGCGCGGGAGGCTCGGCGTCCCCGCCTTCGTCAGCCGCTTCCCCAAGCTCGAAGCCTGGATCAGTGAGGAGGCGAGACCGACGCTCGCCCAACTCGAGGCCTTCGCCCAGGCCACGAGAACGCCGATCGGTTTCCTGTTCTTGCCCGAGCCGCCGATCGAGGTCGTCCCGATACCCGACCTGCGAACGATGCGCGCCGCACCCATCGAGCGCCCATCTCCGGATCTACTCGACACGATCTATATCTGCCAGCAACGACAAGAGTGGTATCGCGACTTCGCTCGCTCGGAGCACCAGGACGTGCTCGGTTTCGTCGGCTCCGCGGCGCTCGGCGACTCGGTCGAGGCCACGGCCATGAGGATGCGTGACGCGCTCGACTTCGACCTGGACGAGCGCAGAACGATGTCGACCTGGACCGAGGCGCTTCGCCGATTCATCGATCAAGCGGATGCGCTGGGCGTGCTCGTGATGGTCAACGGTGTCGTGGGCAGCAACAATCGACGAAAGCTCGTTCCGGAAGAGTTCAGAGGCTTCGCTTTGGCCGATGACTTTGCACCGCTTGTCTTCGTGAACGGTGCGGACACGAAGGCCGCGCAGATGTTCACGCTGGCGCACGAGCTCGCTCACGTGTGGCTAGGTAGCTCGGCACTCTCGGACGTCGAGCCGAGCTCGTCCCCGTCGAACGCAATCGAGGACTGGTGCAACCGGGTCGCGGCCGAGTTGCTCGTGCCTCTCGCCGCGCTCTGTCAGGACCACACCGGCCAAGTTGATCTGAGCGCTGAAGTCGAGCGACTGGCGCGGCGGTTCAAGGTGAGTACCCTCGTGATCCTCCGCCGCCTCCACGACGTCGGCGCACTGACCCGCGCAGAAATGTGGCGCGAGTATCGGCAGGAGCTCGATCG
>CAZZAH010000136.1:0-9540 GCA_964652115.1 uncultured bacterium
AAAGAGCTGGTGCTCAGCCTTCGGGGCGCGCTCGAACGACACCGCGCTCCGGAGTCGGAGGCCGAGGGGCGATTGCTCTCCACCCTCAAGGGACTGGTCGACGCGCAGGAGGGAATCCTGATGCGCCTGGCCAAGCTGACCAAAGCATGAGCCGCTGGAACGAGGAAGAACGCTACGCCGTGCGCGAGCTCGGTCATCTACTCTTGACCGAGGGTCGAGCGGACCTCGCGCGCGTCCTCTTCGAAGGGCTGATCGCGATCGATCCGGACGATGCTTGGGCGCGCCTCGCGCTCGCGGCCACCTATCGCGCGGAGAAACGCTACGACCTCGCGAGCGCCGAGCTGGATGAAGGACTGAAACGCGATCCACAATCGATCGAGGCGGCGCTCGCGCTCGGCGAGGTCGCGCTGCTTCACGGCCGGATGCAAGAGGCGAAGGGCTGCGCCGCGATGGTCGAGTACATGGCGCGCGGGCAGTCGATGTCGGAGCCGCTCAAGGCGCGCGTCAGAAGGCTGCTTCAGGCCTCGGCCGCGGTCGCCGGATAGCCCGCATCCTCGTATCGCGAAGCAAGTTCGACATCACTGACACATTTGGACCCGCGTCTCTTGGCCGGTTGTTCCTGCCCGCGCGATGAGTACACTCCGAACCATGCTTTGCGCGCCGTCAACTCGCCTGACCTATCCCGCTCTCCTTCTCCTCATCGCGTGGCAGCTCTCCGCTTGCGCGCATGGAATGACCGGAGTGAGCGGCGTGGCCGCGACCGCTTCCGAACCTTCGCGGCCGTGGACGCCGCCCAAGATCGAAGCTCCGAAGGCGCGCTCCGCGGAGATCCCCGCGGAGCTGACCGCGAATCGAACGCAGTGGACACTCGGAGATCTGGTCGACTTAGCACTCAGAAACAGCAATGAAACACGCGCGTCATGGGAGGCGGCGAGGGCGGCGGCCGCGCATCTCGGAAGCTCGCGCGGCGCCTATCTCCCGCAGATCGACTTCGACGCCAACTACACGCGACAGAAGACCGCGGCGCTCGCCGGCCGCACGCAGACCGATCAGCGCTTCTATGGCGGCTCCTTCACCCTCGACTGGCTCCTCTTCAACTTCGGCGGCAGGCACGCGGAGGTCGAGGAGTCGCGCCAGGCCTTGATCGCGGCCGACTGGGAGCACAACGCCACCATTCAACGCGTGATCCTCGATGTGCAGCGCGGCTACTTCGACTACTCGACCGCGACCGCGCTCCTTCGCGCCTCCGACTCGTCGATCGAGGAAGCGCGGAAGAACCTCGATGTGGCCCAGGCCCGACATGACGGCGGCCTCGCGACCATCGCCGACGTCTTGCAAGCGAAGACCGCGCTGGCGCAGGCGCAGCTCGAACACGACACCGCGATGGGGCGCATCCAGACCACGCGCGGCGCGCTCGCCACCGCGATCGGTCTTCCCGCCAACACCACGTTCGAGGTCGAGATCGACGATGGTCCGCCTCCGATCGTCGACGTCGACGCGTCGATCGAAAGCTATCTCGAGCAAGCACGCGCGGAACGTCCCGACCTCTGGGTGGCGAGGGCGGAAGCGGAGCGCGCACACGCCACCGCACGTCGAACGCGCGCCGAGGGCTATCCGGAGATTCGGCTCCTCGGCAACGTCGGGCGCACCTACCTCGACTCGCCCGATCGTGGACAAGACACGCGCGGGGTGACCCTCGGGCTCAGCGTTCCGCTCTTCACCGGGTTCTCGCACTACTTCGACCTTCGCGAAGCGGAAGCGGATGCCCGCGCCGCCGACGCCCGCGCCGCCGGCGTCGAGCAAGAGGTCGTGCTTCAGGTCTGGACCAGCTACTTCGACCTCAAGACCGCCGCCCAGCGTCTCCGCACCAGCGATGATCTGATGGCGAGCGCCACCGCATCCCACGAAGTTGCTCAGGGGCGCTACCGGGCGGGCGTGGGCAGCATCCTCGATCTTCTCTCCGCGCAAGCGGCGCTCGAGAACGCGCGGGCCGTGCAGGTGCAGGCTCGCGCCGACTGGTACCTGGCCCTCGCACAGCTCTCGCATGACACCGGAACGCTCCACGCCGGGGCGACCTCCTCGACGAAGGACTCCACGCGATGAATCGACACCTTGCCCTTCCCGCGATCTTGATGCTCCTCCCGCTGCTCGCCGGCTGCGGGGAGAAGAAGGCCTCGGGCGGACCACCGCAGTCGACGACCGCGGTATCGATCGGAACCGCGGAGACCGGCGACGTGCCGATCGAGGTTCGCGCGGTCGGGTCGGTCGAGGCGAGGCGATCGGTCGGCGTTCGAGCGCGCATCGATGGAGAGATCCAGCGCGTCGCCTTCGTCGAGGGGCAGAGCGTTCGCGAGGGCGATCTCCTCTTCACCATCGATCCGCGGCCTTATCGCGCCGCGTTGGCCGAGGCGCAGGCGACGCTGGCCCGCGACGTCGCGCGCGCGACCGCCGCCGATGCCGACGCGCGCCGCTATGCCGACCTGGTCGAGAAGGACTACGTCACGCGGCAGGATGCCGAGAACATCGCCTCGACCGCCGCCGCCTCGCGCGCCACCGTCCTCGCCGATTCCGCCGCGGTCGAGAGCGCTCGCTTGGATCTCGAGTTCTGCACCATCCGCGCCCCGATCAGCGGGCGCACCGGCCATCTCGCGATGCGCGAGGGCAATCTCGTGCGCGCCAACGACAGCGAGCCCTTGGTCACGATCAATCAGATCTCGCCGATCGATGTGAGCTTTCCGATTCCCGAGGAACGCTTGAGCGAGGTGCGAGCCGCGCAGCGCACGGAGGCGCCGAGCGTTGGGGTCGCGCCGCCCGCGAGGCCGGACGACATCGTCAACGGTACGCTCTCCTTCATCGACAACGCCGTCGATGAGGGGACCGGCACGGTGAAGCTCAAGGCGACGTTCGAGAACGGTGCCGAGAGTCTCTGGCCGGGGCAGTTCGTCAACGTCACCCTGCGCCTCGGCGCCGAACGCTCGGTCACGATCGTTCCGAGCGGTGCGGTGCAGACGGGACAGAAGGGTGCGTTTCTCTTCGTGCTCAAGCCGGATCAGACGGTCGAGTTGAGGCCCGTCACGGTCGGGCGTCGCGTCGACGGCCGGACGGTCGTGCAAGGAGAGCTCACTGCGGGTGAGCAGGTGGTGACCGACGGTCAGCTTCGCTTGACCAACGGAGCCAAGGTGAGCGTGAAGCCGCCGGTCGGAAGCGCGAACGCCGCGCCCGCCGAGGCCCCGGCGGCCGGCAAGTGAACATCTCCGAGCTCTTCATTCGACGTCCGGTCATGACCACCTTGGTCATGATCGGGATCCTGATCTTCGGGCTGACCGGATACCGAATGCTGCCGGTGAGCGACCTGCCCAACGTCGACTTCCCCACCATCAACGTGAACGGCAGCCTGCCGGGCGCCACGCCCGAGACGATGGCCTCCTCGGTGGCGACGCCGCTCGAGCGTCAGTTCTCGACCATCGCCGGGCTGGACGTGATGTCGTCGACCAGCGTGCAGGGGACGACGCAGATCACCCTGCAGTTCGCGCTCGACCGAGAGATCGATGCCGCCGCGCAGGACGTACAGAGCGCGATCGCGGCGGCGCAACGACAGCTTCCGCAGGACATGCCCGCGCCCCCCTCGATGCGAAAGTCGAATCCCGCCGACGCGCCGGTGCTGCTGATCGCGCTCACCTCGCCGACCCTGCCGCTCTACGAGCTCGACGAATACGCGGAGACGATGCTGGCCCAGCGCATCTCGACCGTGTCGGGTGTGGCGCAGGTGCAGGTCTACGGCGCGCAGAAGTACGCCGTGCGCGTCCAGGTCGATCCGAACCTCCTGGCCGCGCGCGGCATCGGCATCGACGACGTGCAGGACGCGATTCGCGACGCCAACGTGAGCCTTCCGACCGGCGTGTTGAGCGGCCCCGATCGCGCCTTCGCGGTGCAGGCGACCGGACAGCTCCTCGAAGCGGATGAGTTCCGCCCCATCATCGTCACCTATCGCGATGGGAGGCCGGTGCGCCTGGATGAGCTCGGCCGCGTCTTCGACAGCGTGCAGAACAACCGCACCGCCGCGTGGTACGTCAATCAGCGCGCGATCGTGCTCGCGGTGCAACGGCAGCCGGGCACCAACACGGTGAAGGTGGTCGAGCGGGTGCGCGAGCTTCTGCCCAGCTTCAAGGATCAGCTCCCGGCCTCGGTCGACCTCAACGTGCTCATCGACCGGTCGGAGACGATCCGGCATTCGATCGACGATGTGAAGGCGACGCTCCTGATCGCGCTGGTGCTCGTGGTGCTCGTGATCTTCCTCTTCCTGCGGAATCTCTCGGCCACGCTCATCCCTTCGATCGCGCTGCCGATCTCGCTCATCGGCACGTTCGGATTGATGCAGGCGCTGGGGTACAGCCTCGACAACCTCTCGCTGATGGCGCTCACCCTCTCGGTCGGCTTCGTGGTCGACGACGCGATCGTGATGCTCGAGAACATCGTCCGGCACATGGAGAAGGGGGAGGGTCCGCTCCAAGCCGCGCGGCGCGGCGCGAAGGAGATCGGCTTCACCATCATCTCGATGACGATCGCGCTCACCGCGGTCTTCATCCCGGTGCTCTTCATGGGCGGGTTGGTCGGTCGCCTCTTCCACGAGTTCGCGGTCACCATCTCGATCGCGATCCTGATCTCGGGCTTCGTGTCGCTGACCCTCACGCCGATGCTCTCGAGCCGCTTCCTCCGGCCGGAGAAAGAAGTGAAGCACGGCCGCTTCTACCTCGCATCGGAGCGAGTCTTCGACGGCGCGCTCCACGCGTACGAGCGGGGGCTTCAGTGGTCGCTGCGCCATCGCCGCTTCACGCTGCTCTACTCCGCGGTGGTGCTCGCTCTGACCATCGTCCTCTTCGGCCAGATCCCGAAGGGCTTCTTGCCGAGCGAGGATACCGGCCTGCTGAACGGATCGACCCTCGCGCCCGAATCGATCTCCTTCGACTCGATGGTGGAGCATCAGCGCGCGGTCGCGGAGGTCCTCGCGAAGGACCCGGCGGTCGAGGGCTTCATGTCGAGCGTCGCGGGTGGCGGAGGTGCTTCGAACCGCAACCAAGGAAACTTCTTCATCCGCCTCAAGCCGCGCGAGGAGCGAGATATCACGCCGGAGAAGCTGATCGCGCGCCTTCGCCCGAAGCTGTCGCAGATTCCCGGCGTGCAGGTCTTCCTGCAGAACCCTCCGCCGATCCGCATCGGCGGGACGCAGTCGCGCAGCCAGTACCAGTTCACCCTGCAGGGCACCGACATCGACGCGCTCTACGAGAGCTCACAGGTCTTCGAGCAGAAGATGCGCTCGCTCCCCGGCCTGCAAGACGTGACGAGCGACCTTCAGCTCAAGAATCCCCAGATCGAGGTGGTGATCGATCGCGATCGCGCCTCCTCGCTCGGGCTTTCGGCGCAGAAGATCGAGAGTGCGCTTCAGGCGGCGTACGCGTCCTCGCAGGTCTCGACCATCCTCGCGCCGACGAACCAGTACGCGGTGATCCTGGAGCTCTTACCGGAATACCAAGCCGACCCGACCGCGCTGAGCATGCTCCACGTGCGTTCGTCGAATGGGAAGCTCGTCCCGCTCTCGGCGGTGGCGGAGTTCCACGAGACGAAGGGGCTGCTCTCGGTCAATCACTACGGGCAGCTGCCGGCGGTCACCATCTCGTTCAACCTCGAGCCGGGCGTGGCGCTGGGCACCGCGGTCGCGAGCGTGCAGGCGGCGGCGAAGGAAACCCTACCGCCGACCGTGTCGACCCGATTCCAGGGGACGGCGCAGGCCTTCCAGTCGTCGGTTCAGGGGTTGGGGCTTCTGCTCATTCTCGCGGTGCTCGTGATGTATCTCGTGCTCGGCATCCTGTACGAGAGCTTCATCCATCCGCTGACGATCCTATCGGCGCTCCCCTTCGCCGGCTTCGGCGCGCTGATCACGCTCTTGATCTTCAAGGTCGACCTCAGCATCTACGCCTTCGTCGGCGTGATCCTCCTGATCGGGTTGGTGAAGAAGAACGGCATCATGATGATCGATTTCGCGCTCGAGGCGCAGCGGAACGAAGGCAAGTCTTCGTCCGACGCGATCTACGAAGCCTGCGTGGTCCGCTTCCGCCCGATCATGATGACGACCATGGCTGCGCTCTTCGGCACGCTGCCGATCGCGCTCGGGATCGGGGCGGGCGCGGAGTCGAGGCGGCCGCTCGGCCTCGCGGTGGTGGGCGGGCTCCTCTTCTCGCAGTTCTTGACCCTCTTCGTGACGCCGGTCTTCTTCGTCTACATGGACCGGCTGCAGCAGAGGCTGAGCGGCCTCTGGGGGAAGAGTCGTTTTGCCCTCCATCACGCGCCGGATGACGTCGAGGCGGAACCGAACTAAGCTCTCCGGCATCCGAAACCGCCGGCCGGAAGGAGACGCACAATGCATCGGCGTACCGCGCTCAAGCTGTTGCTCGCTTCGGGATCGTTGCTCTCGCGTCAGGCGGCCGCGCAGGAAGGATCGAATGCCATGTCACCCGCAGGCTCGTCGTCCCCGGCAGGCACGTCGAACGGCCGCATGCCGGCCCTCTTTCTCGCGCATGGTTCGCCGTTCCTCCTCGACGATGCGGGATGGATGACCGAGCTCAAGGTCTGGTCCGATGCTCTGCCGCGACCGAGTGCGGTGCTGATGATCTCGGCGCACTGGGAAGAGCGTCCGATCACGCTGGGAGCGACCAAGCCGGTGCCGCTGGTCTACGACTTCTACGGCTTCCCGCCGAAGTACTACCAGGTGACCTACGCGGCGCCGGGCGCGCCCGAGCTCGCGCGACGCGTGAAGGAGCTGCTCGAACCGAACCAGCCGGTGGTGGAGTCCGAGCGCGGGCTTGATCACGGCGCCTATGTTCCGATGATCGCGATGTATCCCGAGGCCGACGTGCCGACGCTTCAGATCTCCCTGCCGACCATGGACCCGAAGACGCTCTTCGATCTCGGGGTGGCCCTCGCGCCGCTGCGTGATGAAGGGGTGCTGATCGTCGGGAGCGGATTCTTGACCCACAACCTCCGTATGCTCGACATGCGTCCGGAGGCGGCGCCGCAGTCCTGGGCTCTCGATTTCGACGCGTGGGCGGGCGATGTGCTGGCGCGAAATGACCACGATGCCCTGATCGACTACCGCGCGAAGGCGCCCGGCGTGCGCATGGCGTTGCCGACCCACGAGCACTTCGTTCCGGTGTTGGTGGCGGCCGGCTCCGCGCAGGACGATTCGCGCATTCAGTTTCCGATCGCGGGCTTCATGGGCGGATCGATGACGCGGCGCTCCGTTCAGTTCGGCTAGCCGCCGCATGAGCCCAACCGCGCCGCGGCGCGTGCTTCACTGCATCACCACGCTCGAGCCGGCCGGCGCGCAGACGCTGCTACTCGATCTGATCGCGAGGATCGACCCCGCGCGCTACGCCTGCTCCATCGCCTACCTGATCGGCGATCGAGGCATCGCCGCGTCCGGCGCCCCCTGTCCCATCCTCGATCTGAGTCGCGAGGGACGATTCGATCCGCTCTGCCTGCCGCGCCTCGCGGGCCGCCTTCGCGCCGAGCGGATCGAGCTGGTTCACACGCATCTCGTGCACGGCGGAGTTGTCGGAAAGCTCGCGGCCAAGCTCGCGGGCGTGCGCGCCACGGTCACGACGCGCCATTACGCACGCGAGAGCAAGTCGAGGAGCTTCGTCTATCGCCTCGAGGATCGCCTGACCGGAGGCGCCGATCGCGTCATTGCGGTCTCCGCCGCGGTGCGAGAATTCCTGACGAGCGAAGGGATCGTGGAGACGGAGAAGGTGCGCCTGCTTCCGAACGCGATCGACTTCGCGCGCTTCGATCCCGCCCGCTTCGCTCCCGCGCGAGCCGCGGGCGCTCCTTCGCATGCCTCGTCCCCGCCGGTGATCGGAACGATCGGGCGCCTGCATCCGCAGAAGGGCCATGACGTGCTCGTCCGCGCGTTCGCGGAGCTCCGTCGTCATTGCCCGGAAGCAAAGCTCGAGATCGTGGGGGAGGGTGCCATGCGCGGCCCGCTCCGAGCCCTGATCGAACAGCTCGGGCAATGCGATGCGGTCTGCCTCGCCGGCAATCTGCCGCCCGAGCGGATTCCCGAGCGACTCGCCGGATGGAGCCTCTTCGTGCTCCCGTCCCGCTGGGAGGCGTTCGGGCTCGCGCTCCTCGAGGCGATGGCGATGGAGCTGCCGGTCGTCGCGACCGCGGTCGAAGGCACGCTCGAGCTGATCGAACCCGACGTGACCGGCCTTTTGACTCCGCTGGAGGACGCGGGGGCACTCGCGTCGGCGATGGCGTATCTACTCGCCCATCCCGAGCGCGCACGCGCGATGGGAAGGGAGGCGCGCGCTCGAAGCGCCGAACGTTACGACCTCGCGCGCGCCGCAATGGGCCTTTCCGCGATCTACGACGAGCTGCTCGGCCCGCGCTAGAGCTCTCCGCGCCGCTCCTGCTCACGCTCCATCGAGCGGAAGAGCGCGCCGAAGTTTCCTTCACCGAACGACAGGTGGTTCTTCCGCTGGATCATCTCGATGAAGATCGGGCCGACGATCTCGCGGGTGAAGATCTGGAGCAGGTAGCCCTCGTCGTCGCCGTCGACCAACACGCGATGCGCCTTGATCCGCGCGTGGTCCTCGGTCACGTTCGGCACCCGATCGAAGACCGTCGCGTAGTACTCGTCGTCGATGTCGAGCGTTTCGATGCCCGCGCCCTCGAGCTGATCGAGGCTGGCCAAGAGATCGTTCGTGATGAAGGCGAGGTGCTGCACGCCTGGTCCATGGTACTTCCGGAGATAGTCCTCGATCTGTGACTTCTCCTCGCTCCCTTCGTTGATCGGGATGCAGAAGCTGCCGTCCGGCGAGCGGAGCGCATACGACTTGAGGCCGGTCTTCACTCCGCGAATGTCGAAGTAACGCACTTCGGTGAAGCCGAAGATGTTTTTGTAGAAGTCGGACCACTGCTGCATCGTCCCCTTGACCACGTTGTTGGTCAGGTGATCGATCGCGATGAAGCCCTTGTCGTGGACCAACACCGGGCCGGCCAGCTCGACGAAGTTGTGGTGATAGCTGTCCCCGTCGATGAAGTGGATCAAGGAGTCGCCGATGCCGTAGATCGCGGGCACGCCGGGAAAGGGGGTCGGCCCCTGATAGCGCCGCGCGCCGCGCCGCACCGCCTCCGTCACCGCGTGCTCCGCGTTCTCGACCCGCCAGCCCATCGAGGAGATCGACGGCCCATGCTCGCGCGCGAAGTCGGCCGCGAAGCTCGCCTTCTCGCGCGTCAGAAGAAAGCGAATGTCGTTCTGCCGATAGAGGACGATGTCCTGCGTGCGGTGTCGCTCCAACCGCGAAAATCCGAACGCGAGGAAGAGCTTGTCGAGGAGCGCCGGCGTCGGGCTCGCGAACTCGACGAACTCGATCCCGCGAAGACCAATCGGATTGGGCGCCTGATTCTGAACCGCGGCTTCCTGGGCTTTCATTGCATCAGCTCCTTCGCAAGCGCGTCCCTTGCCTCGCGACGCAGGTCAAA
>CAZZAH010000137.1:0-6289 GCA_964652115.1 uncultured bacterium
CTAGAGCCCGAACCTCTCCACGATCTCCTTCTTGCCGAGGCCGAGGATGCCGTGCTTCTTGCCGACGCGCTCGAACGCCGCGATCGCCTTGTCGAGGTGATGCCGCTCGTGCCCGGCCGAGATCTGCGTGCGAATCCGCGCCTGCCCCTTCGCCACCACCGGGAAGAAGAAGCCGACCACGAAGATCCCCTCGAGGAACATATCGCGCGCGATTTCCTGCGCGAGCTTCGCGTTGTAGAGCATGACCGGCACGATCGGATGCGTTCCCTCGCGGATGTCGAGGCCGATCTCGGTCAGACGCTTCCGCCAGTAGAGGGTGTTCACCTCGAGCTTGTCGCGCCGCTCGGTCGTCTCCGACAGGATCTGGATCACGCGATTGGCCGCGGCCGCTATCACCGGCGGCACCGTGTTCGAGAAGAGGTAAGGCCGCGCGCGCTGACGACAGAGCTCGACGATCTCGCGCCGACCGCTGACGCAGCCGCCCGACGCGCCGCCGAGCGCCTTGCCGAGCGTGGTGGTCAGGATGTCGATGCGTCCGAGCACGCCGCAGTGCTCATGCGTGCCCTTGCCGCGCTTGCCGAGGAATCCGCTCGCGTGCGAGTCATCGACGAAGACCATCGCGTCGTACTTCTCCGCCAGGTCGCAGATCTTGTCGAGCTCTGCGATGTCGCCGTCCATCGAGAAGACGCCGTCGGTCACGATCAAGCGGATGCGCTTGTCCTGCGATTCCTGGAGCTTCTCCTCGAGGTGCTCCATGTCCATGTGCTTGAACGTCTCCTGCTGCGCCTTCGAGAGGCGCATGCCGTCGACGATCGAAGCGTGAACCAGGCGATCCGCGATCATGATGTCCTGCTCGTTCAGCACCGCTTCAAAGACGCCGGCGTTGGCGTCGAGGCAGGAGCCGAAGAGGATCGTGTCCTCGGTCTCGAGGAACGCGGAGAGCCGATGCTCGAGCTCGCGGTGGATGTCCTGCGTACCGCAGATGAAGCGCACCGAGGAGAGGCCGTAGCCGCGTGCGTCGAGCCCGGCGTGCGCGGCCTTGATCACATCGGGGTGGCTCGAGAGCCCGAGGTAGTTGTTCGCGCAAAGGTTGATCACCGGTCGAGCCTTCTCGCCCGCCGGGAACTCCACCTCGACGTCGGCCGCTTGCGACGTGTGGATGATGCGCTCCTCCTTGAACAGACCCGCTTCGCGGATGCCGTTCAGGTCGGATTGGTAGGCGGCGCGACGCGCTTCGCTGAATGCCATTGCTCTACTCCTTGGACCGGGGAGGGACGAAGGACGCGCGGTCAGTGACCTCGGATCTCGCGCACCACGCTCGCGATCTTGGCCACGCTGTCGAAGGCTTCGGCGCCCGCCCGCTCGTCCGGAATCTTGATTTGGTACTGCCGCTCGAGGAAGGTCTTGAGCGACACCATGGAGAAGGAGTCGACGATCCCGCTCGAGATCAGGGGACTGTTCTCGTCCAACTCGGTGTCGTCGTCCTCGTCGAGGTACTCTTTCTTCACGAAGGACAGAATCTTCTGCTCGACATCATCCATCGGAATGGGTCCTCCTCTTTCGTTCCGGCCGGAGGGTAGCAAGGGCGGAGCAGGGTCACAAGCGAGCGTCCCCGTGCGCTTCCACCGCGGCGGCGCGCGCGAATCCGCAGGTTCACAGCGTAGAAGGAGCGACTTGGACGCGATCCGGATTTGGGTGCAGGCCGAGGATCCGCTCGTCCGCCATGGGCTGATCGCTCTCCTCGGCGGGCGCACGGAGCTCGAGGTCTTTCCCGCGCCCGAGATCGACTCGGCGGAGCCCATCGACGCGTCGGTGCTGCTGATCGACGGCGCGAGCGAGGCGACGATCGAGCTGATTCGGGCGTTCGTGCAACGCGGCGGTTTCGTGCTCGCGCTTCTCGCGGATGCGGCCGCGGCGCCGGCGGCCTTGGCGGCGGGGGCGCGCGGGCTCCTTCATCGCGACGCGCCGGTCGAGCGAATGGCGGCGGCGATCCAGGCGTTGGCCCAAGGCCTCTCGGTCATCGAGCCCACCTTCCTCGAGACGCTCGGTGACGGCGCCGTCGTTCGCGAGGCGGATGAGTGGGGCGAGAGTCTGACCCCGCGTGAAGGCGAGGTGCTGACCCTCCTCGCGTTGGGGCTCGCGAACAAGCAGTTCGGCGGGCGCCTTGGCGTGATCGATCACACCGCCAAATTCCATGTGAACTCGATCCTCGGCAAGCTCGGCGTGCAGAGCCGCAGCGAGGCGATCGTCCGCGCCGCGCGCCTCGGCCTGATCGCGATCTGACGAACGCCGCGACCTAGCCGCGACCTAGCCCTCGACCTACCCGAACGGCCAGGCCCTTCCCTCCCCACACGGGCGATGGCAGCGGCGAAGCAATTCCCTACCGTCTGCTTCGAACAAGAAGGCGAGCACGACGCCCGCCCCGCGGAAAACCGCGAAACGATGGAGGAATCATGTCGAATTCAATCGCCGCGCAACTCTCCGACAACCTGGCCGAGATCCTCGCCGCCCACGCCGACTCGGTCGTGAGCGTGCACGCTCGCCGCGCGCCGACCAGCGGCGTCGTCTGGTCCAGCGACGGCCACGTCCTCGTCACCGCCCACGCGCTCGAGCGCGAAGACGATCTCGCGGTCACCCTCGCGGACGGCTCCAGGCGAAGCGCGCGTCTGCTCGGCCGCGATGGCGGGACCGACTTGGCACTACTCGCGCTCGATCCGCCCGGCGCAGCGCCCCCCGCCGCGAGCGGCCCGGCGCTTCGTCCGGCGAGCTTCGAGCCACAGAGCGAGCTTCGCGTCGGGCACCTCGCGCTCACGATCTCCCGGCCCGGACGAACGGCGCGCGGCAACCTCTCGCTCTTGAGCGCGGTCGGTGAAGGGTGGCGCGGGCCGCAAGGCGGACGCATCGATCGATACCTGGAGCTTGGCGGCGGCATCTACTCCGGTCTCTCGGGCAGCCTCGTCATCGATATGCGGGGGCGGGCCATCGGGCTCGCCACCGCGGGGCTTCTCCGGGGCACGGCGAACGTGATCCCGGCCGAAACTCTGACCCGCGTCGTCGAGTCGCTTCGCGCGAAAGGCTCGGTGCGTCGCGGCTACCTCGGCGTGAGCAGCTATCCGATCCGCTTGCCGGCGGCTGAGGCCAAGGCGCTCGGCCAATCGACCGCGCTCCTCATCGTCGCGGTCGAGCCGAACAGCCCGGCGGCACGCGCGGGCCTCTTCCTCGGCGACGCGATCCTGGCCCTCGACGGACAGAAGTTGAGCCACGCGCAAGAGCTCCTCGGCCTGCTCGACGAGGAAAAGGTGGGCAAGGAGTCGACCCTTCGCATCCTCCGCACCGGCGCGGCCACCGAGGTTCGCTGCGTGATCGGAGCACGGGAGAACGCGTCATGACGCCGCTCAAGCAGTTCTCGGACGAGTTGGCCGGGCTCGTGGCCAAGACCTCCGCCGCCGTGGTCGGCGTGCATCACGGACGCGGCCAAGGCTCGGGGTTCCTCATCACGCCCGACGGCTACATCCTCACGAACTCCCACGTCGCGCGGAGCCCGATCGGACTTCGCGTGCGCGTCGCCGGCATGGGCGAAGCGAAGGGCGAGTTGGTCGGCGCGGATCCGCGCACCGACCTGGCGATCGTGCGGCTCGCGGGGGGCGACTTCTCTCCGCTCGCGCTCGAGGAGTCCCACGACGTTCGTGTCGGTCAGGTCGCGGTCGCGATCGGCAATCCGCTCGGCTTCGAGCGCTCGGTCAGTCTTGGAGTGGTGAGCGCGCTCTATCGAAATCTGCCGCTGCCTCAGGGCGGCATGCTCGAAGGGCTCATCCAGACCGACGCGGCGATCAACCCCGGCAACTCGGGCGGGCCTTTGGTCGACGCCGACGGCGCGGTCATCGGCATCACGACCGCGATGGTGCCCTACGCGCAGGGGCTCGGCTTCGCGGTACCGGCGCGAACCGCGCATTGGGTCGCGGGCGTGCTCATGCAGCACGGCGAGGTGCGGCGTCCCTTCCTCGGAGTGTCGGCGCAGGGCGAGGAGCTCTCGGGACTCCTCGCGCTCGAGTGCCGTCAGTCGCGCGGGATCCGCATCCTCTCCGTGATGCAGGGAACGCCGGCGGCGAAGGCGGGGCTGCGCGGCGGCGACCTCCTGCTCCTCGCGAACGGCCGCGTGGTGGCGACGCTCGACGATCTTCAGAAGATCATCGTGCTCGCCGCTCTGCCCGAGGTGCTGCTGGAGGTGCTGCGCGATGGTCGCCGCGAGCGGATGTTCATACGCCCGACGGCGGCGGCGGCGGTCGCCTAGCGCGTGCTCGTGCTCTCCTCGCGAGCGCTCTCACACGGCGCGAGCTCGCGGTCGACCCTCGAGCGAGGCGCGTGCTAGCGTGGAGCGCTCGCGAGGAGGAATGATGAACGCTTCAGAAACCACGTCCGATCCGATCCAGACCTACGCCGACGATCTGCTCGACAAAGCCACCGACGCATGCCGCGCGCTCCTCGAGTGGGATCAAACCAAGGTCGACGCTCTGATCGAACATCTCGCGGCCGCGGCGTTCGACGCGCGGCTCGAGCTCGCGCGCCTGGCGATCGAGGAAACCGGGATGGGCGTCTACGAGCACAAGGCGCTCAAAAATGCGTGGGCGAGCCTCGTCGTCGCGCAGGATCTTCGCGGCCGGCACACGGTCGGTGCCATCCGCTCCTCGGTCGAGGACGGGATCACCGAGATCGCGGAGCCGCTCGGGCCAATCCTCGCGCTCACGCCGGTGACCAATCCGACCTCGACCACGATCTTCAAGATCCTGATCGCGCTCAAGGCGCGGAATCCGCTCATCTTCAGCTTTCATCGCGGCGCGCGGAAGTGCAGCAAGGAAGCGGCGCGCGTGATGCACGAAGCGGCGCTCGCCTTCGGCGCGCCCGAGAACCTCATCCAGTGGATCACGAAGCCTCAGACCGAGTACCTCGACCGCGTGATGCGGCACAGGAAGCTCGCGCTCATCCTCGCGACCGGAACCGGCGGCATCGTGCGCACCGCGATGGCGACCGGCAAGCCGACGCTCGGTGTCGGACCGGGCAACGTGCCGGTGCTGGTCGATCGCTCGGCCAATCTCGCGCAGGCCACGCGGCTCATCCTTCACTCGAAGACCTTCGACAACGGCACCGTCTGCGCGAGCGAGCAGACGCTGGTCGCCGAGCGCGCGGTCGCAGAGTCGCTACGGCCTCTCTTCGAAGCGCGCGGCACCTACTTCACGACGGAAGAGGAAGCGCGCGCGCTCGGCGCGATCTGCTTCGATGCGGAGAAGCGCTCGATGCGGCCTGAAGTGGTGGGTCGTCCCGCGGCGGCGATCGCGGAGCTGGCCGGCTTCCGCGTACCGGAGCGCACGCGACTCCTGGCCGCGCCGATCACGCGCATCGATCGCGACGAGCCGTTGGCGCACGAGATCCTGGCGCCGGTCCTCGCGTGGTTCGTGGCGCGTGATCAGGACGAGGCCTACACCGCGATGGCGGCGACGCTCAAGCTAGGCGGGGTCGGCCACAGTGTCGGCATTCACGCGCAGGATCCGGAGGTGCTCCGGCGATTCAGCGCGCTCCCCGCGGCGCGCATCCTGATCAACCAGCCGGCGACCGACGGCGCGGTGGGCGGAATCTGGAATCGTCTCCGGCCATCGCTCAGCTTGGCGACGGGACCGGCGGCGGACAATGTGCTCGCGGAGAACATCACGGTCGAGCACCTGCTGCAGCTTCGCCGCATCGTCGAGCCGCGGCCGAATCAATGCTTCGTCGATGTGCCGATCGCGGAGTGGCTCGATCCCTCGCGACGCGCGAGCGACTTCCCTGCGCTCGGTCCGGACGCGCGGGCCTGAGCGCGCGCGAGGTTAGATCAAGAGGCCTTGCGCTGCTGCTTCTGCGCGGCCTGACCGAGACGCACGTGACGCACCTCCTCGGCCGGCATCTTCTGCAGTAGCTCTTCGAGCGTCGTGCGTCCCGCGAGCGCGAGCGTGATGCCGCGCGGTCCGAGCCCCTCGATCCGCGGAAGCGCCTCATCGCGCAGACGACGCGTCGATAGACCTTCGGTCATGAGGCGGCGATCCGACTCGTTGGGCGCCCAGTACTCGGCGACCCAGCCCTCGCCACGATAGCCGCTGCCGCCGCATTGCTCGCAGCCTTCGCCGTGTCGCCAGGTCGCAACCGGCGCGGCATTGCCGAACCACTCCGACAAGACGATCGGCCGCGGCTCGTAGGTCGCGAGGCACGCCTCGCAGTTGATGCGGACGGCGACCAACGCGAGCACCGCCGAGAGCTGTTG
>CAZZAH010000137.1:6389-7624 GCA_964652115.1 uncultured bacterium
ATAAGGAAGATCGGCCTGCTCGGCCAGCGTGATGGCGAGCGTCACCTCGTCGAGCGATCCTAGATCGATCAGGATCTCGCCCAGGAGGCCGCCGGACTCCGCCTGCTTGGCCAAGCCGCGCTGGAGATCCTCACGTCCGATCGCGCCGCGCGCGACCAGGAGCTCGCCCAGGCTGATCCGCTTGCCGTGCCGATCGAGGAGATGACGAAGCTGCGTGTCGCTCAGGAAGCCCATCTCGACCGCGAGGCGGCCGAGGGGTCGGCGATCTCCAGCCGGCAATCCTCGCTGGTAGTGCACCAGGCGCACGAGGTCCTGCGCGGTGAGGAAGCCCTCCTCGAGGAGGATTTCGCCGAGGAGCTTCTGGCCCGGGCCGCGCTCGCCGGTGTAGCCGGTGGCGCTCTCCTGGCCTGTCGGATCGGTCTTTGCGTCGTTGTCCATGTGCTCTCCTGCACCGAGGGTCCTCCCCTCGCTATCGGCAGGAGGGCCGCTTCGCTTGACGCGCCATCGCGCCGAGCGAGGCAGGAGCCCCGCGCGCAAACAAATAGACCGACGGGAGGACCAAGGGCACCCTCCCGTCGGCCTGAGATTTCACCCCGACCGAAGAGCCTGGCAGCGTCTAGGAACGGTCGGTACGGGAGCGGCCTTTTCGTGTAGCGCAGCACTCGTGGATTCGTGTCGCCAGCTTCCGCTCGCCGGTCGGGGTCGATGGATCCGTCACATCAGGAGCAGTAGGACCTCCTCGGCGAGAAGAGGGAGCGACTACCGAAGTCCAAGCCCGTCGACATGAACTGCCGGCGGGACCGGATGCTCGCGCTCGTGGATGCGAGGGATCGATCCGATTCACCCATGCTCCGTCGCTCCACACCCCTGCCGCGGCGGGAGTGAGCTGTCATCGGCGGTGGGTAAACGGATCCAACACGTGTGGGGGGACACGTGTCACAACATTGCTGGGGAGAGGGATACCAGAGCACAAGAGCTGGTCCCCGCTGGCCCCGCGCGGGTATTAGCACCATGCCGATCCAGTGGTTGGCCCCAAGTAGGTCGGTTGGTGCCGAGACGTTATCACTCAGCTCGGGCGACCGGCAAAGGATTATCTGCGGGGCGCCCGTTTGCGCACCGCAAGCGGCCGGTTTCGAACGGCCGGCGGCCGCTAGCTCATCTTCTCCCGCATGCGATTAAGCGCCGATCCGGCCCGCCACCACTCGATCTGCTCGGCGTTGAGCGTGTGCCGGAGG
>CAZZAH010000137.1:7724-9513 GCA_964652115.1 uncultured bacterium
AGCCACGGCCCGGCCGGCGAGATGTGGTCGGTGGTGCACTTCCCCTTCGCCTTCAGGAGCACCGGAAGCTCGAGGAAGTCCTGGCCGTCCCACTTCGCGAAGGGGGTCAGAAGCTGCAGCCGGTCGCTCGTCGGAGAGACCTGCACGTTGACCGATGCGCCGTCCTCGGCGGGTGCCACGTAGCCGTCGAACGCGGTGACGAAGCCGTTGGGCGGCAGCTCAGGCGCGGCCGGCGGAGCCTCGAGGCGGAAGGTCTTGCCGTCCGCGCCGGTCAGCTCGTCCGACAGCGGATTGAAGGAGAGGTGCCCGGCGAGCCCGTACGCGACCACGATCTCCGGGCTCGCGATGAAGGCCTGGGTTTCCGGGTTGGCGTCGTTCCGCGCCGGGAAGTTGCGGTTGAAGGAGGTGATGATCGAGTTCTTCTCCCCCTTCTTCTTGTCCTCGCGCTTCCACTGGCCGATGCAAGGCCCGCACGCGTTCGCGAGCACGACCGCGCCGACCGCTTCTAAGTCGCTCATCTGCCCGTCGCGCTGGATCGTCTTGTAGATCTGGTCCGAGCCGGGGCTCACGAGAAGCGGCGTCTTCATCTTGGCGCCATGCTTGGCCGCGACGCGCGCCACCGTCGCCGCGCGCTCGATGTCCTCGTACGACGAGTTGGTGCACGAGCCGACGAGCGCCGAGGAGATGTGATCGACGTAGCCCTTCTCGATCACGTCGGCCGCGAGCTTCGACACCGGCCGCGCGAGATCAGGCGTGTGCGGTCCGACGACGTGCGGCTCGAGCTTCGAGAGGTCGATCTCGACGATCTGCTCGAAGAACTTCTCCGGCGCCTGCTCGACCTCGGGATCGGCCGAGAGCAGCGCCCGACGCGCGTTCGCGAGGTCGGCCAAGGCGGCGCGCTCGGTGCCGCGGAGATAGCGCTCCATCCGCTCGTCATAGGGGAAGAGCGAGGTCGTCGCCCCGAGCTCCGCGCCCATGTTCGTGATCGTCCCCTTGCCGGTGCAGCTGATCGAGCGGACGCCCGGCCCGAAGTACTCGACCACGCGGTTCGTCCCGCCCTTCACCGTCAGAATGCCGAGGAGATAGAGGATGACGTCCTTGGGCGCCGTCCATCCGTTGAGCTCGCCCGTGAGGCGGACGCCGACCAGCGTCGGGTTCTTCACCTCCCACGGAAGGCCCGCCATCACGTCGACCGCGTCCGCGCCGCCGACGCCGCTCGCGAACATGCCGAGCCCGCCCGCGTTCGGCGTGTGGGAGTCGGTCCCGATGATCAGCCCGCCCGGGAAGGCGTAGTTCTCGAGCACGACCTGATGGATGATCCCCGACCCCGGCTTCCAGAAGCCGATGCCGTACTTCGCCGACGAGGTGGCGAGGAAGTCATAGACCTCGCGGTTCTCGTTCGAAGCGTCTGCGAGGTCCTTCCCCGCTCCCACGCGCGCCTGGATGAGGTGATCGCAGTGCACCGTCGTCGGCACCGCGGTCTGCGGAATCCCCGCGCTCATGAACTGAAGGATCGCCATCTGCGCGGTCGCGTCCTGCATCGCCACGCGATCGGGCCGCACCTGGAGGTAGCTCTTGCCGGCGGTCAGATCCTGCGTCGCCGGGTCGTCGAGATGGCCGAAGAGCACCTTCTCCGCGAAGGTGAGCGGCCGCCCGAGTCGCTCGCGGATCTTGGTCAGGCGTGACTCCATCTTGGCGTAGGCGGCGGCGACGAACTCGGGGGTCGAAGCGATCGTTTGCATGGGGAACCTCTCCAGTTTTTGCAGTGTCGCGCGGCAGTATAGACCCG
>CAZZAH010000138.1:0-9463 GCA_964652115.1 uncultured bacterium
TCGAGCAATCGGCCGAATCCGTTTTCGACGCGCACCTCGTGGGAACTCGCGGCGCCCGCGGCCGGGGGGTACACACTGAGCATCTTCGCCCCGAACGGCCGTCGCGTCGCCGTCCCCTTCGCGCGCACGATGGCGGCGGGCGAGCACGCGCAGGTCGAGTGGGTTGCGCACGACGAGTCAGGCCGCGCTCTGCCGCCGGGAGTCTACTGGGTGCGCGTGGCGCGCGGGACATCAGAGCTCGCGCAGTCGCGCGTAACGCTGGTGCGTTGATTCGAAGGAGTCTGGTGCAGTCGCCAAGCGCGCTCGTCGCGCGGCGGAAATATGTAGGGAAAGGCTCCCGACGCTACTTCACCTCGCGATTGTGCACCCCTGTAACGTCGATCACCCACAGCCTGGTTTTGTTGTACGCCAGCCGCGCCCCATCGAAGCTCCAGCTGCATCTTTGCCATTGGTCGAGGTGAGCTGCTGCCGTGCCCTCTAGCCGATGCCGCTGCAGCGTCGACGCGTCCATGAGCCAGATGCCGTCTCTTTCTGTATAGGCGATGAAGCGTCCGTCCGGGCTCCACTCAGGGTAGACCTCTATCGTGTTGGGTGAGTGAGTGAGCTGACGGAGACCGGAACCGTCTGGTCTGATCACAAACAGGTCGGCGTCATCGTTCGCCCCGGGAGATACGAAAACGATCTCGTTCCGCGCCGCGTTCCACGAAGCCATCCCCGCGCGCATGCCCGAAGGCGTGATTCGTCGCGGCGCAGTCAAACCGGAGGCGTCGAACTGCCAAAGCCCCAGAGTGCTTGGCGTATTTCCAAGCTCTCCAATCAAGGACGCTCCATCGGACGCCCAGCTCACGCGATATGCACCCAGTGTGTGGGGGACGACGTGGCGCTCTGCTGATTGGTAGTCGAGCACGAGCACCCCATTGCTGCACTGGCACGCTAGGAACCGGCCATCGAACGACCAAGTCGGCGCATAACAGCCCGGGATCAGAAACGTGCGCTCGGGCTGGTCCACGTCGACGACGTAAACTCCAGGCTCAAGCGACTCGGCGCCGATCGATGAGTACGCAACCAAGCTCGTTCCCGGTCGCCAGCTTGGTGATGCTTCCTCGGTGCGTATGATCTTTGGGTCCCGCATCGCGTTTTCCGAGCAGCCGCTCGCGTGCAAGAATGAAACGAGCAGCAGAGCCCACCAGATCGTATTTTTGTTCATCCAGGGTTCCCGGCGGCAAGCCGGCGGCAAAGAGATGCGCGTAGATGCCTCCGTCGCGGATTGCCCCAATGACGTGTTAGTGACTCTTGGCCGCGGCGCGCTGTTTGAAGACGGCCAGGCATACGACCATCCCGAGCAGTAGCACTCCCGACGCGGCAGATCTGCTCAGTGCAAGGCCACCGGCGTCCGTCGGCTTATCCAGAAAATCGCCAACGACCGCTCCCAGCGGTCGAGTCGTGACAAATGCGGCCCAGAACAGGACCGTCCGTGAGGCCGATGTCCAAAAGTAGGCTGCCGCGATCAGCAGCAGCAATGCCCCGAATACCACCACACCGCCCGCATAACCCAATCCAGCGGTGTCTGCCGTCCAATCTCCGAGCGCCGTGCCGAGAGTCTGTGAGAACAGGATCGTTACCCAGTAAAAGCTCTCCGCCTTTCGTGAATTCACGGCCGTCACGGAGATCGTTCCCGTCGCCCGGTACCAAACCGCGAGGGAGGCGAGGAGGAGGCCGAGCAGGAGGCTCGCGCCGCCGGCATAGCCGATGCCGAGTGATCGATCGACGAAGTCGGCCAGCGTGGTGCCGACCGTGGTCGTGGCAACGATGGTCGTCCAGTACAACGTTGCGTGAAAGCGAGGCGTCAAGACCTGCGCCCGAACAGCGAACAGGAAGATCACGGCGAAGATCGCGGTGGCCCACAGGTAGCCGAGATTCATCGACATCGACACGGCGTCGCCGCCGGTTTCCCCGAGAGTCGTGGCGAGAATCTTCACGATCCAGAAGACGAGCGTGACTTCGGGTACCTTGCTGGCGGCACGATCGAAATCCGCTTTCACCTTCACACTTCACCCCTCTCGCTTCCGATTCGCCGGCTCGAGCCGCCCAAGCATGCGCAGATTCTTCACCGTGCGCGACAGCAGCAGCATCGACATGATCGCCGTCGCGCCGATCCCCGCGACGTCGAACGACGTCATGTACAACCCAGCGAAGTGAAAGTCCATCGGCTTGGACGCCAGCGCCGCGCAGTTGAGCGCGATGAGCAGGATGCGCGCCTCGGTCGGCCCGAGCAGCCCATAGCCGAAGCGGAACTTCTCCACCACCAGCGACTCGAGATACACATTGATCGAAAGCGCGAGGTAGGCGATCACGATCGCGAAGCCCACCGACAGCAGCATGTACGGCGAGAGCCCAAGCCCGAGCCCGATCGCGATGGTGGAGAACGCATCCGCCAGATGATCGACGTAGAAGCCGTAGCGCGGCCGCTCGATCTTCCGCACGCGGGCGAGGTTGCCGTCGAGGCTGTCGCCGAACCAGTGGAGCGCCAAGCCTAGGTTCGCGCCCCAGAGCCACGCCGGATCCTGGTTCGCCAGGCCGTAGCTCGCCGCGATCCCCACCGCCGACACGAGCGCGAGAAGCGTCAGGTGATCCGGCAGCACCCACGCCGGCAGACGGGTGGCGATCGCGCGAAGGAGCTTCGCTTCGGCCGCGGCCGAGAGCGCCTTGTTCTGACGCTCGGCTCGTTCCGCCTTGGATCTGCTGCCGCGGTCCGCATCCATGAGCCGAAGAGTAGTCCCCCGCGCGCGGAATATCGACTGCCCGCAGGCTCCTTTCCGGGCTAACATGCCTCCTCGAACGACGCGCCATTAAGCACCTGGAGAGAGGGGTCTCCCTTTGTTGCACCGAGCGTTGTGGACCGGCATGCCCCGGCGGCTTCGTCGCGCGGGCATCACCGCGTCGCTTGCGCTTTCCTTCAGCGCGCTCATGGGACTGAGCGCGACGTCGCACGCGCAGGACCCCGTGCTCTTCTATCCGGGGGAGTACTACGGCGGTTCGACCACTCCCGATGGCGCGACCCCGATCATCCTCCAGCCGGGACAGGTGTCGCCGGACCTCCAGTTCTCCCTTTCGCAGAGCGGCGGCGAGATCCGCGGCGTGCTTCGCGCCACGGTCGAGGGCACGGAGCGGCCGCTCGCGAAGGTCTGGGTCGAGGCGGTGGTCGGGAAGATGAGGGTCGGTGTCTTCACCGCGGTGAACGGCTCGTTTCATCTGTCCAAGATTCCCGCCGGACGCGTGCGAGTGCGCTACTCGACCGATGCGTGGGGGAGCCCCTTCCCTGAGTTACGCGCCATCTGGCAGGGAGGCTCGGCCGACTCGGTCTTCGCGCTGCAGCTCCCGCTGACCAATGGTCGGGTGATCGATCTCTCTCAGGTCAGGATGCACGAAGGGAGCCTCCTCTCCGGCGAGGTGCTGGGAGACGAGAAGACGCCCCTCGCGCGGGTCAAGGTGCGCGTGATTCTTCAGTCGATCGCCAATCCGCGCTCTTGGACGGCAGTGACCGACCGGAATGGGCGATGGGTTCAGGGCGGCCTGTCGGACGGCCTCTACAAGGTGCTCGCGCTCACCGACGGCAGCACCTACATCTCGGAGTACCTCGGCGGCTCGCGCGAATCGATCGGCGCGACGGTGGTCAATCTCCTCGCGCAGCAGCAGCTCACGGGCCTCATCCTGTCGCCTGACTCGGGTGCCACGATCGGTGGGCTCTTGCTTCTGACCGGCGGGGAGCCGGCCGCGGGACTCGAGGTCGAGGCGATCCACTCCACCACGCGTCGGGTCTACCGCGCGACCGCGAACGAGCTCGGGATCTACCAGATCATCGGGCTGCCGACCGGCACCTACTACGTCCATGTCCCGGCGATGTACAAGTACTACCCGAACTCCCCGACCGAGCACGACGCGGGGCTCGTGCGCGTCACCGAGCCGAGCTCGAACCTGGGCATCGACATCACCGGCAACACGACCGAGCCGTGCCTCCTCTCGAACGGCAGCGCGGGCGCGATCAGCGGCACCATCACCGCGACCTTCGACCAGATGCCGCTCGCCACCGTCGTTGCCTACTCGGAAACCGACAGCCTGCGTCGCGAGGTCACCGGTCCCGGCGGTTACTCGATCCCCTGCGTGCCGGGCGGCTTCTATCGGGTCGTCTTCCGTCCTGAGGGTCCGTTTCGCACCCAATACCACCCGATGGCGCGCTTCGAGAACGACGCGACCGTGATCCACGTCCTTCCGCCCGACTCGGTGATGCGCGTCGACTTCAAGCCTGAGCGGGCGGTGGTGCTTGCCGGTTCGGTCGTCGACGAGGAGTCACAGTTTCCGGTCGCGGGAATCCGCATCTGGGCACGCGAGGACACGAGCGGCGTGGTGGTCGAAGGACGCACCGACGGGAGCGGCTCTTTCCGGTTCGAGCGCCTCGAGGATGGGAGCGGTCTGCCGGCCGGTCGTTGGATCGTGCGCGCGGAGTCGACGCTCATCTCGTTCGAGCAACCGACGCCCGTCATGCAGCCGAGCCTTTCGGCGGCGGCGCGAGCGGGCGCGGTCGAGATCGAGTGGACTCTCGCGCCCGGCATCGATTGGTCGTTGGCTCTCGATCGCGTGGAGGAAGCGCGTGAGGTTCGAGTCTTGACCCAAGAGCGCGTCGCGGGCGGTGACGGGGCATTCGTCGATCACCCGCCGGCCGGAGGGCAGTACCTCTATCGACTCAGCGCGACGCCGGTCGACGCATCCGAACCGTCGACCTACACCGCGGAGAGCGGACCGATCGAGCTGGTCTTGGCCGCACGCCTGATCGTTCGACCGAATCCCGCGCGCGGCCCGATCGAGTTCGCGTGGGAGGGCGGGCCCTCGCCGCTCACACACGACGCGCGCCTGCGCGTCTTCACGCTCGACGGGCGAGAGGTGGCCTCGATCGGATGGCCCGCGAACGCCACCGCCCTTTCGTGGGATCCTGGCCGAGGCCGCACGATCGCGAGCGGCCGCTACTTCTATCGCCTCGAATCCGCGGATGGGCCGGGTCGGGCGTACGAGGGAACCTTGGTCGTTCAACGATGAGCACGCGACGCGCGGCGCAAACCCTCGATCAGGTGCGGCGCATCCTCCTCTTGATGGCGGGTGGACGGCGGAGACTGCGGCGACGTGACGAGGCCGACTCGCGTCAGCTCGAGTTCTCCTTCTTCAACGATCTGCCGGCGGTCGCGACCGAGCCGGAGCCGGAGGAGAGCGACGCCCGCCTCGCGCTCATGAACGAGCGCATCCACGCGCTCGCGACCGAGCTTCTGCTGCTGATGCAGATGGAGACCGCGGGGCTGGTGGCGACGCCGCTCTCGGAGGGGAGGAAGCGCCTTCGCCTCGGAAGCCTACCGTCGCTTCGCGTGCTCGAGGAATGGTCGCGCGCGCCCGCGTTGGCCGAAGCGCCGTGGGACTCGGGCCATCCCGCCACCGACCGCGAGACCGCGTATGCGATCGCGCTTGGGCAGCTCCGCACGTTGGCGGAGGCGCTCGAGCTCACGCGCAGCGAGATGGAAGAGCTGATCCGTCGCCTGCATCCGATCGTGCTCAAGGCGTCGCCGGAGGATGATCTTCCCGGCCTCGTGCACGGCCACGGGTTGCGGCATGCGCTCGTTCTCACCACGCGCGGACGTCCCGCGTTTCGCGTCGATCGACAGCGGAGTCGCGGCGCCGGGGTGCTCTATACGCCCGCGGAGCTGATCGCCGAGATCGCGCGCACCGTGCTCGATCTTCCCGCGACCGGAGCGAGCGGAGCCGAGGGCTACTCGGTCTGCGATCCGGCGTGTGGCAGCGGGCAGTTCCTTCTCGCGGCGGCGGAGCGGCTGCTCGGTTCGCGCACCTTCCCGCGTGAGGCGCGCGCGGGCGACAGCGACGCCGCGCTCCACTCCTGCCTCTCGCGAATGACGCAGATCTACGGCGTCGATCTCGACCCGCGCGCCGCGCGCATCGCCGCGCACAATCTCGCCTGCTGGGCCGCGCGCTACATCGATCAACCGCAGCCTGGGCCGGTGCTCGACGCCGTCTTCGGCGCGAGCTTCCCGTACCTCCTGGGCGAGACGATCCGCGTGGGGGACGCGCTCTCGATCGAGTCGAGCGCCTTTGCGCCCGCGTTTCGCTGGGAGAGGCGGTTCCCCGCGGTCTTCGATCGCGAGCGCGGCGGCTTCGACGTCGTGCTCGGCAATCCTCCCTGGGTGAGCCACGGCCTGCGCGATCGCGAGGGCGCGAGCGACGAGGAGCGCGCCTTCTACGATCGCCACTTCCCGGCGGGCGCGCAGTACAAGCTCAACCTCTATCCGCTCTTCATCGAGCTGGCGCTTCGGATCTGCCGGCCGGGCGGACGTCACGGATTCCTCGTGCCCGATTCGTTGCTCGCGGGGCATCACTACTCGCGCATTCGCGAACGTCTCCTGAGCGAGTGCGAGCTGCTCGAGCTGACCTTGCTCGAGTCCTCGCCCTGGCCCGGCGCGAATACCGGCTTCACCGTCTTCTACGCCGTGCGGCGACGCGACGGAAAGAGCATGGCCCCCGCGACGGTGCGCAATCGCGTGCTCCGCGCCGCGAGGACCGAGCAGGACGACACCGCCTACGTGAGCCTCGACCACTGGGTGCCGGCCGAGCAGTATGCCTCGGCGCACTCCGCGCTCCGCATCTTCCGCGAGCGCGACGAGGTCGAGCTTCAGACGCGGATGATGCAGAGCCCGCTTCGGCTTCACGATGTTCTCTGGAGCTACTCCGGCTTGATCGCGCGCTATGGGCAGAAGTCGGCGCAGTCGGAGTCGCCGGCCGGGCAGTTCGAGCTTCGCGACGCGCACGGGCGCGAGATCTATCGCGATGCCTCGGCCACCTCGCACTGGCGTCCCGCGCTCTGGTCGGGCGCGGAGGTCTTGCCGTATCGCATCGAATGGCGCGGCGGTCACCTCTATCTGCCGGAGTCGCGCGAGCAGCTGACCAAGGTGTGGAAGAGCGGTTTCGACCTCCGTCGCTATCGCGCGCCCAAGCTTTTCCTGCGTCAGACCGGCGATCGGTTGATCGCGGCGCTCGATCGTGACGGTTACTTCTGCCTGAACAACCTTCACCTCCTGGGTAGCCGTGAGGAGGCGATGATTCCCGCGCTGCCGCTCCTCGGCATTCTGATGAGCGCGCCGCTCCAGCGCCTCTACCGCATCTTCTCGCCCGAGGTGTCGCGTCCGCTCGCGCAGGTCGACCTCAAGATCGTCGAGTCGTTGCCCTATCCGGTCGACGCGCACGGCCACGCGATCGGGATGGCGCCCCTGCCGAATCGAAGCCTTCCGCAGGCGCGCCGTGCGCTCCGCCTGATCGAGCATCTGCAGAAGACGGGGGAGCGCGAGGGGCTGCTCGCTCTGGTTGCGGCGGCGATCGCGGCCGCCTCCGATCCGCTCGAGGGCGGGCCGCTGACCGGGGGCGAGGTGACGAGCCTTCTCCTGACCCGGATGGTCGAGCTCCAGATTGAGGGCACAGCCGCGCAGGCCGCCGGGACCGCCCATTTCCGGACCGAAATCCAGGAGGTGCTCGACGATATGTCGGCCCTCTACTTCGGGTTGCCGGTAGCCGTCCCCTCCTGATCGACGCTCCGGTGGACGGAGCCGCCCCGGGCCAGCCGCCTGCCCGCAATGAGCCACCAGGAACCCGACCGTAACCCGGCGGTATGGTTCGACATTGAAGCATTGTTCGCGGTCGCTCGATCCGCGATCCTGGCATCCCCGGCGATCACGTAAACGAAGAGGAGATCCCCATGACACAGTTTCGAATGAGCACGCCCGCCCTGATGGGCAGCGCGCTGATCCTTGCCGCCGCCCTTGCCGCACCCCTCACCTCACACGCCGCGGCGGAAGCCTGGCAGGTCGATCCCGGTCACACCTCGGTGAGCTTCAAGGTGCGGCACTTCTTCGCGCCGGTCACCGGCCGTTTCTCGCAGGCCACCGGCACCTTGATGTATGACGCGGCCAAGCCCGAGGCCTCGACCATCGAGCTTGTTATCCCGACCGCCACCATCTCGACCGACAACGAGAAGCGCGACGAGCATCTTAGATCCGACGACTTCTTTAACGCGGAGAAGTACCCGAACATCACCTTCAAGAGCACCAAGATCGAGAAGGGCGCGACCGCGTCGATGTATAAGGTCACCGGCGACCTCACCATTCGCGACGTGACCAAGCCGGTCACGCTCGACGTCGAGCTCTTGGGCTTTGGGCCGAACGCGTGGGGCGGACAGACGGGCGGCTTCTCCGCCACCGGTCAGATCAATCGTCAGGACTATGGCGTCAAGTGGAACAAGGTGCTCGATAACGGCAGCACCATGCTCGACGACAACGTCAAGATCGAGATCGGAGTCGAGGTCAAGAAGTAGCCCACGCCATCTGAAGAGTCCTGCCTACGCGCCCCGCGATGAAGAATCGTGGGGCGCTCGTGCGTTCGGCCCGAGCGCGAGTGCGACCGCGGCGGCATCGCCGAGTGCCTTGCCCGCGCCGATTCGCCTCGCGCCTTCTTCCATTCCGTGGAGCTCGGTCAAACGTGCGCGAAGCTCCTCGCGCTGTGCTTCCATCAACGGATTGAGCGCCGACTGGATCTCCTCGAGGATTCGGTCCGCCGCGCCGAGCAGCTCGGCCGCGCGATCGTGGCGGCCTTCGTCGAGGTCGAGGCGCCCCAGCAGCACGAAGAGGGAGCTTAGGTCGACGCGATCACCGATCGAGAGGGCCAGGGGAAGCGCCTCCTCGATCGAACGGCGCGCTCGCTCCGTCGCCACACCTTCGCCGACGCCGGCCGCGATCCGCATCAGCAGTCGAACGAGGCTGAAGCGATCGCCCACCACGCGCATCATCGCCACGCCTTCCTCCTGCAGTGCGACCGCTTCCTCGATGCGGCCCAAGCGAAGGGTCGCTTCACCAAGCCCCGACAGGCAGGTCGCGACGCCCCAGTGGTCGTTGAGCTCCTGGCGGATGGTGCGGCTCTCCGTGTAGCAGTGGATCGCCTCGTCGAAGCGTTGCTCGATCAGGTTGGTGTCGCCGAGGCGACCGAGCGTGTAGCCGCACGACCGGAGATCTCCCGCGCGTCGCGAGGCGGCGAGGCTTGCCTCGTGATGCGCGCGAGCGGAGACGAGGTCGCCCGATTCCTCCGCGATGTTGCCGAGGTTCGAGTGGCAGATGCCGACGCGTCGATCGTCGCCCAGCTCGAGGTTCAAGGCGAGCGACTGCTCCTGGCAGCGCTTCGACTCCGCGAGGTCGCCTCGTAAGATCGCTAGACTGCCGAGATAGCCGTACGACACCGCGAGGCGTGCGCGATCTTCCAGTTCGATCGCGAGGCGATGGGCGCGCGTGAAGAGGGTCTCGGCCACGTCGAGCAGGGAGAGGTCGGCCGCGGTGTAGCCGGCTTGGACCGTCAGATCGAAGAGCGCGGC
>CAZZAH010000139.1:0-2075 GCA_964652115.1 uncultured bacterium
CCCGGGCCGCATGTATCGAGGCAAGCGAGGAGGCAGAATGATCGGAGAAACGAAACAGAGCGGGTCCGCGCTCGTGACGGCGTCGCTTCTCCTCTCGCTCGCGACCGGCGCGCCGGCACGGGCAGGGGATCGTTCCGACACGACGGCGACCGCGGCCGGCGGATCGGTGCGCGCTCTTTCCCTCGCGGACGCGATCCGAATCGCGCGGGAGAGCTCGCCCGCGCTTCGTCAAGCGAACGCCCACGCCGCCTCGGCCCATGCCGGCTTGAGTGCGGCCAAGGCGGAACGGCTGCCCCGCATCGAGGCACGCGAAACCGCGATCCGGACCGACGGCCCGGCCGATGTCTTCGGGCTGGAGCTCGCGCAGGAGCGCTTCTCCTTCCCCGCCTTCACCACCAGCGACCCCAACCAACCCGATCCGCTCAATCACTGGAGCAGCGAGCTCGAGGCGAGCCTTCCACTCTTCACCGGCGGGAAGCTCTCCAACGGCATCGCGCAGGCCGGCGCGATGGCGCGCGCGCTCGACCAGGGCGCGATCCACGCCGCTCGGGCGGTCGAGCTTGGGGTGACCGACGCCTATATGAATCTCCTGCTGGCGCGAGAAGCGCGCGGCCTGGCGGCGAAGGCGGTCGAGACCACCGCCACGCATGTCGAGCAGGCGCAGTCCTTCTTCGACGCCGGCATGATGGTCGAGAGCGATCTCCTCTCGGCCCGCGTGCAGCTCGCCCGCATGCGAGACGCGCGCATCGACGCGGGCAGCCGCGTACGAGTGGCGCAGGCCGGGCTCGCGCGAGCGCTCGGGATCGCGCTGGTCGACTCTCTGGTGCTTTCCGAGGTGCCGGCGGTGCCGGGCGATCTGCCGCGCGGCTTGGATGAAGCGCTTCGCATCGCGCGCGACGGACGCGCCGATCTTGCCGCCGGTCAATCGGCATTGGAGGGCGCCAAAGCAGGCACGCGTGCCGCGCGTGGCGGCTACCTCCCCGACCTCGGCGTGCGCGGCAAGCTGGTGTTCAGCGACGACGTCCCCTTCGGCTCGCATGGCTCGAGCTACACCGTCGCCGCCCAGGCGCGCTGGACCCTGTGGGATTGGGGCAAGACACGCGCCGAGGTCACACGCGGTCGATCGGAGGAATCAGCGGCCGCGGGCAGCCTCGACGCCACCCTCCAATCGATCGACTTCGAGGTGCGCGCCGCTTGGGAAGAGCTCGTCTCCTCTCGCGCGCGCCGCCTCACCGCGGAAGAAGCGGTCGGCGCCGCGGAACGCGCACTGGCGATTCTCGAGGATCGCTTCGCGTCCGGGGCCGCGCGCACGACCGACCTGCTCGACGCCGAGACCTCGCTCTACGAAGCGCGGGTCCGCGCGCTCGACGCCCGATTCGCCGAGCAGCGCGGTGCGCGTTCGCTCCTCTTCGCCGCCGGCCTTTCCCCCGTACCCGAGGTGCACTCATGATCATCCTCCGTTCCTCGATCCTTCTTGCTTGCTGCGCCTTCGTCCTCGCCGGCTGCGGCGTGCGCGCGGAGAAGGCCCATGAGCTCGCGCCGGTCGCGGTTCAGGCGACGACGATCGAAGCGACGCGGGAAGCTCGCGGCGTGGTCGGCGTCGGTTCGCTTCGCGCGGCGCAGAACGCGACCTTGACCGCGCGCGTGATGGGAACCGTGCTCGAGATCCGCCGCGCGGCCGGCGATCCGGTGCGCCGTGGTGAGATCATCCTGGTGATCGATCCACGTGAGGTGCGCGGTCAGATCAACCAAGCCGAGGGAGCGCTCGCGCAGGCGAAGGCGGCGGCCGTTCTGGCCGAGGCGAACTTCACGCGCTTCGCCGGACTTCACGAACGCGGCTCCGCCTCCGCGCTCGAGCTCGATCAGGCGCGATACCAGCGCGACAGTGCCGCCGGCGCCGTTCGCCAAGCAGAGGGCGCGGCGGACGCGGCGCGTTCGTACCTCTCCTACGCCGAGGTGGCGGCACCGTTCGACGGCCGCATCGTCGATCGCATGTGCGAGGTCGGAGATCTCGCCGCGCCGGGCCGTCCCCTCGTGACGATCGAGGATGCGCGAAGGACGAGGCTCTTCGTCAC
>CAZZAH010000139.1:2175-9375 GCA_964652115.1 uncultured bacterium
TCGACCCCGATCGAGAAGCTCCTGTGGGAGATCCCGGGCGTCGACTACGTCTACACCACCGCTTCGGCCGATCACGCCATCGCGATCGTGCGCTTCAAGGTGGGCGAGGATCCGGAGGAGTCGGCGGTCAAGCTGCACACCAAGCTCCTCGCGCATCCGGAGGCCTTGCCGATGGGCGCGGGCCCGGCGGTGGTGAAGCCGCGCTCGATCGACGATGTGCCGATCGTGGCGCTCACCCTCTGGAGCCGCCGCTACGACGGGCTCGCCCTTCGCGCGGTCGGTGACGAGCTCGCGCTCGAGCTCAAGAAGATCCCCGGCATCGCGGAGGTGAACCTGACCGGCGGCGCTCGCCGCGCGATCACGGTCTCGCTCGATCCGGAGCGGCTCGAGGCCTTGCAGCTTTCGGCGGTCGAGGTGGCGCAGGCCCTTCAGCGCTCCAACGGCGGCTTGCCCGCCGGTAGCTTCTCGGAGGGGAACCGCGAGATCGCTCTCCGCGCGAGCGGCGAGCTCTCCACCGCCGAGGCGGTCGGCGACGTGATCGTGACCGCGCGGCAAGGCCGACCGATTCGACTCCGCGACGTGGCGAGCGTGCGCGATGGCGCGGCCGAGGCGGAAAGCTACGTCTTCTTCTCGACCGGCGCTTCGGCCGCGGAGAAGGGGATCGACGGCGAAGCGAGCGGGCTGCCCGCGGTCACGCTCTCGCTGGCGAAGAAGCCGGGACAGAACGCGGTCGCGCTGGCGGGGCGGATCGAGCATCGCCTGACGGAGCTCGAGCGCTCGCTTCTGCCAAGCGAGGTCGAGGTCACCTGGACCCGGAACTACGGCGAAACCGCGGAGGAGAAGTCGAACGAGCTCATCGGCCACGTGCTCCTGGCGACGGTGGCGGTCGTGCTCCTCATGCTCTTCGCCCTCGGAAAGCGGGAGTCGATCGTGGTCGCGGTGGCGGTCCCGGTCACGCTCGCGCTCACCCTCTTCGCGAGCACGATGATGGGTTACACGCTCAACCGCGTGACGCTCTTCGCGCTCGTCTTCGCCATCGGCATCCTGGTCGACGACGCGATCGTGGTGGTGGAGAACATCCATCGACACATGCAGATCGGTTGGACCGGAGCGAGGCGGGCCGCGATCTTCGCCACCGATGAGGTCGGGAACCCGACCATCCTCGCGACCTTCACCGTGATCGCGGCTCTCTTGCCCCTCGCGTTCGTCTCCGGATTGATGGGCCCCTACATGCGGCCGATTCCGGTCAACGCGTCGGTCGCGATGTTCTTCTCGCTGGTCGTCGCCTTCCTCATCACCCCGTACGTGACGCTGCGCGTGCTCGGCTCGAAGGGGCATGCCCACGACGCGAAGGCGACCAAGGCGAACGCCAACGAAGTGACGCCGGAGGCGGAGACACCGAGCGAGCGGAAGATCGAGCGTGCGTACTCCGCGATCATGCGGCCGTTGATCCAGCGACCGAAGGTGCGCGGTCTCGCGCTCGCCGGCGTGGTGGTGCTCCTCGGCGCGTCGGTCTCTCTCCTCTTCGTGCGCGCGGTGCGCGTGAAGATGCTCCCCTTCGACAACAAGAGCGAGTTCCAGGTCGTGATCGATCTGCCGGAAGGCTCGACCCTCGAGCAGACCGCGGCGGTAGCGCGCGAGCTCGCGCTTACGGTTCGCTCGGAGCCCGAGGTGACCGACGTCGAGACCTATGTCGGCGCCGCATCGCCGATCAACTTCAACGGGCTCGTGCGGCACTACTTCATGCGGAGTCTGCCGCATCAGGCCGACCTCCAGATCAACCTCGTCGGCAAGCACGATCGAAAGGCGCAGAGCCATGACATCGCGAAGCGCGTGCGGACCAAGCTCGAGCCGGTGGCGGCGCGCTTCGACGCGAGGCTCCAGGTGGCCGAGGTGCCGCCGGGGCCGCCCGTCCTCTCGACTCTGGTGGCCGAGATCTATGGGCCGGATCCCAAGCGGCGGCTCGAGGTGGCGACGCAGGTGAAGGCGATCTTCGCCTCGACGCCGGGCGTGGTCGACGTCGATTGGATGGTCGAGGACGCGTCGCCGGAGGATCAGCTCACGCTCGACGCCGATCAGGTCGCGCTCGCCGGGCTCTCGACCGAGATGGTCACGCAGGAGATCGCGCTGCAAGGCTACGGCCGCGAGGTCGGGCTGCTTCGCAGGACGGAAGGGCGCGCGCCGGTGCCGATCGTGCTTCGCGCCGAGCGTGGATTTCGTTCGTCCTTGAGCCGATTGAACGGCGTAACCCTTCCCGCGCCCGACGGCCGCCGCGTTCCGCTCTCCTCGCTGGTGAGCTTCACGACCCGAGACCGTGACGGTTCGATCTATCACAAGGATCTCCGCCCGGTGACCTACGTGATCGGCGAGGTGGCGGGCGCGACCGAGAGCCCGATCTACGGCATCCTCGACATGAAGGAACGGATCGCGGCGATCCAGCTGCCCGAAGGCTACGCGCTCGATCAGCACTTCTCCGCCGCGCCGCCGCACGACCAGAAGCTCTCGCTCAAGTGGGATGGCGAGTGGCAGATCACCTACGAGGTGTTCCGCGACATGGGCATCGCCTTCGCCGCGGTGATGGTGCTGGTCTATATCCTCGTGGTGGCGTGGTTCCGGAGCTTCCTCACGCCGCTCGTGATCATGGCGCCGATCCCGCTCACCCTGATCGGCATCCTTCCCGGGCACTGGGCCACAGGCATGTTCTTCACCGCGACCTCGATGATCGGCTTCATCGCGCTCGCCGGCATCATCGTGCGCAATTCGATCTTGCTCGTCGACTTCATCAACTTGGAGCTCGATGCCGGCTCGAGCCTGGAAGACGCGGTGCTCAAAGCAGGCGCGGTGCGGTTGCGCCCTATCGCGCTCACCGCCGCCGCTCTGGTGGTGGGCGGGCTCGTCATCGTGCTCGACCCGATCTTCCAAGGCCTCGCGGTGAGCCTGATCTTCGGCGTCATCGTGGCGACGGCGCTCACCCTGGTCGTGATTCCCCTTCTGTACTACTTGCAGCTCAAGGCGACCGGCTTGCCGGCGAAGAAAGGAGCCGAGGATGAACGTGAACGAGTGGCTTAGGTTGATCGCGGGGGTTCTCGTGGTCGCGTCGGTGGCGTTGGGCCAGTTCGTGAACCCTTGGTTCCTCGCCTTCACCGCCTTCATCGGCCTCAACCTCTTTCAGTCGGCCTTCACCCACTGGTGTCCGATGATGAGCCTCCTCCGGAAGCTCGGCGCGAGAGGATGAGCGCGCGATGAAGATGCTCATGCTGATCGTACCGAGCGAGGGCAGAGACCGGATCGAATCGGCCCTCACGAGCGAGAACATCACCGGCTACTCAGAGATCGCGGGGACCTTCGGGCGAGGCGAAAGCGGTTTGCGCTTGGGATCGAGGGCCTTCCCCGGCACCTCGTCGCTCATTCTGACCATGATGGCGGAGGAGCGGGTCGAACCGCTTCTGGCTGCGCTACGCAGCTCCTGTCCGGAGTGCGCGGGCGCGATGCACGCGGTTGTGTGGGGGGTCGAGCAGTTGATGTAGGCGTGGCGCCCTCCGCGCGCGGCGGAGGGCGCAAAAGGCTCGTCTACTTCTGGCGGGTGTAGTTGATCTCCATCCACTTCGACTTCTTGCCGTCCTTGGCGACCTGGAACATCTCGAACTTCATGTGGTCGTCATCGGTCCAGGTGGTTGCCTGATCGAACTGGATCAAGCCGCCGGACATCGGATCGGAGCACATGCCGCTCATGGTCGAGGTCTTGCCGTCCTTGCTGGCGTCGCCGATGCTCGTCATGAGGCCGGTCGACATGTTGTCCAGCCAGACGCTGACGTACTTCTTCTGGACCTTGTCGTAACCGGTGTAGCCGGTCCCTTCGAAGGGCTGGCCCATCATCTCGCCGTGAAAGCTCTGCATGACATAACGGCCGCCCAAGACCGTCTGCATCTCGCTGGTGCCGGCCATGACCATCGGCGGCTGGCTCTCGTCCATCCAGGACTTGACCTCGGCACTCCACTTGCCGACCATCTTGGCGAGCTGAGCATGCTCGGCGCCGGGGGTGATCATCTCCGTCCACTGCTTCTCCATCGCCTCCTGGGCCGCCGTCTTCTCGTCGGCGCGGGCCTGGCTCGCGCCGCAGGCAAGCACGCAAAGCAGCGCGATAAGTTTGATTCGCATTCGCTGGTCCTCCTGGTTTAGCCGGGGCCGATCCCTCGGCAGCGCTCGATCATGCCCGAGCGGCGCGCGACTGCCAAGTCCCCACTGCGGCTTAGGTCGAGACGCGTGGTATCTTGCCGATGAAGGGCCGAGGGGAAGCCACCATGCATGAACTGGGGCTCGCTCAGAGCATCCTCGACATCGTGAACGAGGCGATTTTCGACTCCGAGGCATCGTCGGTCCAGAGCATCCATCTTCGCGTGGGCCGCCTCGCGGGCGTCGACATCGAATCGCTGACCTTTTGTTTCGAAGCGATCGTGACCGGAACGCCGCTCGCGGAAGCCAAGCTCGTGATCCAGGCCCTGCCGCTGGTGGCGGAGTGCGCCGGATGCGGCCGACACTCGCCGGTCGAAGCGCTCACCTTCACCTGCCCCGCATGCGGCGGAGGCCCACTCCACTTTCCTCACGGCGACGAGCTCGCGGTCACTTCGGTCGAGCTCAAAGACAACCTGCAGGAGGCCCGATGAGCATCATCACCATCGAGCGAAAGGTGCTCGAGAAGAACGACGAGGTCGCGCGCCAGAATCGCGAGCTCCTCGCCGGCCATCACATCGTGTGCCTCAACCTCGTGAGCTCACCCGGCGCGGGAAAGACGAGCCTGCTCGAGCGGACGCTCGAGGCGATGAAGGACATGAAGGTGCGCGTGATCGAGGGCGACGTGCAGACCGATCTCGACGCGCAACGCATCGCGCGCTATCACGTGCCGGTGGTCCAGATCGTCACGCAAGGCGCGTGTCACCTGGAAGCAAAGCTGGTGCAGGACGCGCTGAGCCAACTTCCGCTCGCCGACACGGAGCTCCTCGTGATCGAGAACGTCGGCAATCTGGTTTGTCCGGCGAGCTTCGATCTGGGCGAGGCAATGAAGGTCGTGCTCCTCTCCACCACCGAAGGGGACGACAAGCCGCTCAAGTATCCGGCGATGTTCCGGAACGCGTCGGTGCTCGTGATCAACAAGCTCGACCTTTTGCCTTACGTCGATTGCGATCTCGCGGCGCTCCGGCGGAACGCGCTCGCGATCAATCCGAAGCTGCGCGTTTTCGAGCTCTCCTGCCGGAGTGGCGAGGGAATGCCCGAGTGGTGCGCGTGGCTTCGCGCGCAGGTGGCGGGGGCCTGCGCGCAATGACCACGAGCGGCGAAAGCGGGCCTACGACGGAGGGCGAGCAAAGCCGTCTTCGCGCGAGGATCCGTGGCGCCGTCCAAGGCGTCGGCTTTCGCCCCTTCGTCTTTCGCCTCGCGACCGAGCTCTCGCTGCGCGGATGGGTGAGGAACTCGCCCGCCGGGGTCGAGCTCGAGGTGTTCGGCCCGCGCGCGACGCTCGAACGATTCCTCCTTCGGCTCGAGCGGGAAAAGCCGTCGCTCGCCTCCATCCAGAGCCTCGAGGCAACCTGGCTCCAGGGCGCGCTCGACCCGCCGGGGTTCGAGATCCGCGCGAGTGAAGCCGGCGGCAAGCCGCGCGCGATCGTCTTGCCCGACATCGCCACTTGCCCCGAGTGCCTAGCCGAGATCCGCGACCGATCGGCGCGCCGCTATCGTTATCCCTTCACCAACTGCACGAACTGCGGGCCGCGCTACTCGATCATAGAGTCGCTCCCCTATGATCGGCCGCGCACGACGATGAAGGGCTTCGCTCTCTGCGCCGACTGCAGAGCGGAGTATGAGGACCCGCGCGACCGGCGGTTCCACGCGCAGCCGATCGGGTGTCGGCGCTGCGGACCGCAGCTTTCCGCGCGCGATGCATCGGGGCAAGAGCTCGCGAGCGGCGACGACGCGCTTCGGCTCGCGGTCGCGGAGCTCCGGCGCGGGCGCATCGTCGCGATCAAGGGCGTGGGCGGATACCAGCTGCTCGTAAACGCTGGAGACGAGGCGGCGGTGTCGCGGCTGCGCGCGCGAAAACATCGCGAGGAGAAACCGCTCGCGGTGATGGTGCCGAGCCTCGAGGTCGCGCACGCGCTCGCCATGATCTCGCCGCTAGAGGAACGATTGCTCGCGTCGCCGGAGGCGCCGATCGTGCTGCTCAGGAAACGCGCGCGGGATTCATCCGGAGGCGCTTCATCGATCGCGCCGTCGGTCGCGCCGCGAAATCCGAACGTCGGCCTGATGCTCCCCTACTCGCCGCTTCACCACCTGGTGCTCGATGAGCTCGCCCTGCCTCTGGTGGCGACCAGCGGCAATCGCTCCGAGGAGCCGATCGCGATCGACGACGACGAGGCACTCTCGCGCTTGCAAGGCATCGCCGATCTTTGGCTGGGTCACGATCGGCCGATCGCGCGGCCGGTCGACGACTCGGTGGCGCGAATCATCCTCGGTCGCGAGCAGGTGCTCAGGCGCGCGCGCGGCTTCGCGCCGCTGCCGCTGCGCGTGCCGGTGACAACGGAGCCTCTGCTCGCGCTCGGCGCGCAGCTCAAGAACACGGTCGCGCTCGCTTCCGACGGCGAAGCATTCGTGAGCCAGCACATTGGCGACCTCGAGAATCGCGAGACCGAAGCCGCCTTCCTCGGCGCGATCGACGCCCTCACGTCCCTCTACGCCACGCATCCGCACTCGATCGCGATCGACCTTCATCCGGATTACCTCTCCACGCGGCACGGCGAGGCGAGCGGACTTCCGCTTCACCGCGTGCAGCACCATTACGCGCATGTCGCCGCGGTGATGGCGGAGAACGAAATCGAAGCGCCCTGCCTTGGGGTGGCGTGGGACGGCACCGGCCTCGGGCTCGATCGCACGATCTGGGGCGGCGAGTTCTTCCGCGTCGATGGCGCACGCTTCGAGCGCTTCGCCACGTGGCGCGGCTTTCGGCTCCCGGGTGGCGACGGTGCGATTCGCGAGCCGCGAAAGACGGCGCTCGGCCTGCTGCACGCATGGGGCGGCGCGGACGCGCTCGAGCTCGACCTCGCGCCGGTGCATGCCTTCCGCGACGACGAGCGCGCGGTGCTCGTGCGCATGCTGGAGCGCGACCTCAACTGCCCGACGACCTCGAGCGCGGGCCGTCTCTTCGACGCCGTC
>CAZZAH010000140.1:0-3282 GCA_964652115.1 uncultured bacterium
GCGCGCTGCAAAAACCAGCCGAGTCCGACCAGCGCGATCGCCGAGGAGAGCAGGGAAACGATGGCGCGCCGGTGCTTGCTGCGCGACAGAGCCCAGACCAAGGGCCACATCAGGCTCACGATCACGATCTGCCCGATCTCGACCCCGAGGTTGAAGGTCACGAGCGAGGCGATGAAGCCCTTCTTCGGTAACCCGAGCTCGCGGAGCACATTCGCGAAGCCGAAGCCGTGCACCAACCCGAAGGCGCCGGTGATCACCCACCGGTAGTCGGCCTTGGTCACCCACAAATTTTCCAACGCGACGTAGACGATGGTGAGCGCGATCAGCGATTCGATCAGCCGCGTCGGCGGCGTCACGATCTGAAGCGCCGCCAGCGCCAGCGTCACGCTGTGGGCGAGGGTGAACGCGGTGACGATCTTGACCAGCTGCTTGAAGCGGCCGCCGATCACGATCAGCGCGAGCAAAAACAAGATGTGATCGATGCCGATGAAGATGTGCTCGATGCCGAGCTTCAAGAAGGAGAGCGGGCCTCGCGTCACCCCCGACTCGGTCTCGACCCCGGCCACGCTTGCGCGCATGGCACTCCCGGTCAGCACATCCTCGTGTGACTCCTCATCGATCGTGATCCGCGCAAGCACCTTGTAGTCGGCGCCGAAGTCCTCGAAGAGCGGCAGCGCGACCGAGATCTTCGAGAGATCGTGCGGGCGCAGCGCGGCGAACTGCGAGCGAAGGAGCACATGCCCGCCCGCGTCGACGCTGAAGTCGACCTCGCGCGGGGAGAGCGTGACCAGCTTGCCGTCGTTCACGACGTCGAGGTGGCGCGCAACGTAGGCCTTCACTCGAGGCAAGGCCGCACTGATCTCCGCCGCCTCGGTCTCGCCATCGCCGTTGGTGTCGAGCTTGAGCACCGGCGTCAGGTCGGCGATGTCGAGCGTCACCGCCGCGCGCAGGCTGTCGCCATCCGTCTCTAGCGCGACGTAGCCGGTTCGAATCGTATGCGCGCCGGCGATACTCGCCCCGAGCACCAGCAGCACGACCGCGCAGGCGAGCCGAACGATCCGCGTCAATTCACACCTCCGGGCGCCTCGCTCGAGGCGCGTCGTTCACGAATCCAGGTCCGAACCCAAGGCAGGAGCAGATAGGCCGGGAAGGCCAGAAAGAAGGTGAGCGTGAAGTAGCTCGCGTAGCCGAGCTTCTCCGTCGCCCAACCGGACGCGGCGCCCGCGACCGAGCGCGTGAAGCCGAAGAGCGCCGACAAGAGCGCGTACTGCACCGCGGCCGATTCGCGATCGCACAGGTTCATCAGGAACGATAGAAACGCCGCGGTGCCAAGGCCCTGGGTGAAGCTCTCGAAGACCGACGCGCCGTAGATGAACCCGCGCGGCAGGTCCCAATGCGCGACCGCCGCATAGCCGAGGTTCGACACCGCCTGCGTCAAGCCGAGCACCCAGAGCCCGCGGAAGATGCCGTACCGCGCGCTGAATATCCCGCCCGCGATCGAGCCCAACACCGTCATCGCGATGCCGATCGTGGTCGAGATGAGGCCGATCTCCGAATTCGAGAGACCGCGATCCTTCCAGAAGGGCTTCACCATCGGCCCCATGCTGCTGTCGCCGAGCTTGTACAAGAGGACGAAGGCGAAGACCGCGAGCGCGCTCCATCGCGTGCGCCACATGCGAAGCGCCGGATAGAAGATCACCAGCAGCACGATCAGGATGAACGAGCCGACCGGGATCGCGCTCGGGCTGCCGAGCCAACGAGCAAAGCCGTCCGAGGCGCGACCGGTGAGGAGGATCAGCGCCGCGGACAGCACCGCGACGCGGGGAACCCACGATTGCGTGAGCCACCCGGCGCTCGCGCGCGGAAACTCGCGCCACGGTCTCCCCTCGACCGGAATGCGCGGACTTCGCCACGCCAGCACCGCCAGGGCGAAGAAGATCGCGCTCGCGGTCCAGAGCATCAGGCTCCACGGCAGCATGTCGGCCAACGCGACCAGGCCTCCGCCTCCCACGATCAGCGCCGCGCGATAGGTGGAGATTCGAAGCGAGTTGGCCGCGCCTTCTTCCCCCTTCTCCATCAGACCAATCGTGTAAGCGTCGATCGCGACGTCCTGCGTGGCCGAGAGAAGGGTGAAGCCGAGCAGCACCGACCAGAGGAGCTTCGACGGCGCGCCGGTCGGAAAGAGCGGCACCAACGCGAGCAAGAGCCCCATCCCGATGAGCGCGGCGGTGGTCCAGTGCTTCCGCTGCCCGAAGCGATCGACCAGCGGCGACCAGAGGATCTTGAGGCTCCACGGCAGACCGATCAGGCTTAAGAGCCCGATGTCCTTCAGCGAAACGCCGAAGCTCCGGAAGTAGACCGGCAGCAGGTCGTAGACGATCCCAAAGGGAAAACCTTCAGCGAAGTAGAGGAGCCCGACCCAGAAGAGCTTTCGCTTGAGCGGCGTCGCGCTCGGGCCGGGCGTCGCACCGCCGGGGAGAACCGGATCGCTCACGAGCCTCCTCGCAGCAGCTCTCGCACGCGTGCCGCCTCCGGCCCGTTCGGGAAGAGCTCCAGATACCGATTCGCTTCGATGCGCGCCTCCTCCGGCTTCTGCATCGCGCCGGCGAGCAGAAAGATCAGGTTCACGCGAGCCGGCCGATAGCGTGGATCGCGCGCCAGGGCCGCTTCGAATTCTCGTCGTGCTTCGTCCAATCGACCGAGCGCTTGGAGAGCCAAGGCGCGATTGTTCCGCATTCCCGGGGTCGGCGTCGAGCTTCGTATCGCCTCATCGAGCGTGGCGAGACCCTCCTCGTTCTTGCCCAATCGAAGCTGACAGCCGGCGAGGTTCGCGAGGAGTGTCGGCGTACGATGCCAGGTCGTCACGAGCTCGCGGAAGACGCGTTCCGCCTCGGCCGCTCGGCCCTCGTTCATCCAGAAAAGCGCCTGCTGCGAGCGCACGCGAGGATGCGTGGGAAGCTCGAGCGCGAGGCGCTCCACCATCGGCTTCGCGCGCGCCAGCTCGCCCCGATTGAGGAGCACGTCGGCGAGCTGCACGCGGGCGCGCACGCTCCCCGGATTGCGCCGGACCTCCGCTTCGAAGAGGGTCAGGTCATCGCGCCACTCGCGCGCGCGAAGTCCCGTCCGCAGAGCGAAGGAAAGCGCAAGTAGCGCGAGCGCGATCGGAGCGAACCTCGGCCGGCGAGCCTGGCGCCGCGCGATCAGGAGCCCGACTCCGATCGCGCCCCCCATCGCCGGCAGATAGAGAAAGCGCGCGCCGAAGACGTCGTTGGTCCGAACGAT
>CAZZAH010000140.1:3382-5866 GCA_964652115.1 uncultured bacterium
CCATCGCCGGCAGATAGAGAAAGCGCGCGCCGAAGACGTCGTTGGTCCGAACGATCTGGATGACCGGCAAGAGCGCGAGAACCGGCAGGAGAACCACTAGCGCGGAGGGTCCGCGGCGGAGAAGAACGAAGCCACCGGCCAGCGCCAGCACGAGGATCGCGACGCCGGCCAGGCCGAGCATCCCGTGCCCGCCATCCACCACCCACGACGGCGGCTCGAGCGTCACCGTCCAGGGCCAGACCAGCCGAAGCAGATCGATCAGGAAGATGCGCCCGACGAGCGAGGCGCCTTGCGCGACCACGCCGGGCGCCGCCTCGATCGGCCCGCGCGCGAATCCGACGGTGATGGCTCGAATCGCCAGATAGGCTCCGAGCGCCCCGGCCGGCGCGATCCATCGGCGGCGATCTCCGAGCCACCCGAAGCGCGCGAGCAGGGGCAGCCAGAGCACTCCACCAATCGCCGACTCCTTGCCGAGCAGCGCGGCGAGCAGCGCGACCCCACCGCCCCAAAACGCGGAGCGTTGAAAGAGCAGGATCGCGGTCACGATGCCGAGCGCCGCGAGCAGATCGGGAAGGGCGGAGATCCACGCGAAGCTGTCCGCGCACTGCGGAAACGCGGCGAAGAGCAGAGCGCCCCAGGCTGCGCTCGGCGTCATTCGCCTGAGCACGAGGCCGAGCAGGAACGCGACGCCCGCATGGCTCACCACCGAGAGGAGGTGCAGCGGCAGAGCCCGCGCGCCAAAGAGCAGCAGGCAGAGCCCCTGAAGCAGCGTCGCCAGCGGTCGGTAGTAGCCGCCGCCTTCCCCAACGCCCATGGGGCCAAAGCCGTGCGCTTCGACCAGCATTCGCGGAAGGAACGAAGGGTGAGAGAGAAGTGGGCTTTGCTCGAGGGTCCAGTGGTCGTCCCAGACGAAACCGCCGCCGAGCGAGGCGAGCCCGACCGCGAGAGCGACCGCCGCGGCCCACGCGGGCAAGTACCGCACGCGATGCTCCATCTCTTGCATGGAGGCGAGTCTTTACTCGCGCGCGGGAGGGCTGTCAACGACGCGGGCCAAAACGGAGAGCCCGAGGCATGTGCCCCGGGCTCTCGCGATGTTCCGATCCGCCGAAGCGGAGTCGAAGCTTACCTGCTGAACTTGTTCTTCAGGTTGCCCCAGCTGGTCTTCTCGGTCGGGATGGCCAAGCAGGGATTCGGGTCGCAGGGCACGAAGTTGCCCTTGTAGTCGCCGCCGAAGCTGGCGCAGTCAGACTCGGTCACGTCGAGGCAGTCGATCCCGATGCAGCACGCGCCGTGATCCGGCACGCTGCAGGGGCTCGGATTGCAGGTGGTGTTGTCGCCCTGGTACTGGCCGAAGCACTCACCAGCGGTCGTGATCGAGCACTCACCCGACGGCGAGCAGCAGGCGCCGGTCGCGGCGGGGATGCCGTAGATGGTCAGACCGAGGTCCCAACCCTGCCAGCAGGGCAGGCCGAAAGCGGTCGAGATCGCGTCCCACGGATCGCACAGGGTGCCATCCGGCTCGCAACCACGGATCGAGGCCTCGCAGGCGGTGAAGCCCGAGCCCTGATTCGTGAAGCGGATGAAGACCAGCGTGTTCTGACCGTTCGGATCGCAGGCATCGCCCAGATCCGAGTAGTCCATGTCGCCGCTGATCGCGACCCAGTAGACGTTACCCGCCGTCGTCGCGATCGGCGTATCGAGCGCCGCGCAAACGTTGAAGTTACGCGCGAGGAATCCGCTGATCTCCTGCTCGGTGAACTCGCCCGTGCCGGCATAGCCGTCATAGATGAGGGTGCCGAGCTCGCTGGTGTTCACGCCATCCGGACAGAAGAGGGCGTCGTTGGTCGTCTCGTAGATCGCGATGCAGTAGCCACGGGCGCGAACGCCGGCGTTGTAGGCCTCGCAGCTGTAACGCTCCCAGAACTTCACGTGCGTGATCGTCTCGCCGTTGGTGGAGAACTCGTCCGCAACCTCGAACTTCACCGGACGGAGGTCCGAACCAGTCGCGTTCACCCAACAGTTGACGCCGCCGGCCGAGGAACATCCGGCCGGGGGAGTAAAGTCGTCGGTCATGCCGCTATCAAAGATGACCGCGCCGGGGCAATCGTTGGAACGGGTGCCGCCGCCGCCACCGCCACTGCCGCCCGTGGAGGGCTCATCAGCGGTCGGGGCCATCGTCGCCATGGAAGTACCAGCCAGGGTCACGAGACCCAAAGCCACGATCGTAGCAAGTTTGCGCATATGCCTCTCCCTACGTGGCAGGTGGACAGTCTTTAACGTCTCGTTTAGACGGCCCGAGGTCCCGAGGGGGACCCGGGCTCGAACCGGCGTGCACCCCCGCGCAGTGCCAGCAAAAGCGAATGCGCGACTAACGGGGTGTACGTGACGCAAAAGATCTTACCAGCGGCGACGGACATGTCAACAAAGTTTCTTGATCCCGGGGGAACCAGACCGCGCCAGCCGACCCCGGCGCGCGAGTACCCC
>CAZZAH010000140.1:5966-9340 GCA_964652115.1 uncultured bacterium
TCGGTCGCGTCCTGAGCCCGCTCGGCAGGCTCGGCAGACGAAGGTCCATCGTCTCCGTTCGATTCACGAGATCCACCGTGCCCGAGCCGCCACGCAAAACCAGCGTTCCGCCGTCGAACGAGAGGAGCGCGCCGGTCTTCACGTCGCCCCCCTTCATCACCGCCTCGACGCTCTGATCGAGATAGCGTTGGAGAATGCGATCGGGGTTGGCGAGGTCGTACTGGAAATTCTGCTCGAGGACCGCGAGCGATTTGTCGTCGGCGCCCTTCAAGTGAACCGAGGTCGGATCGATCAAGGCCGGCACGTCGACCAGCTCGTAGGTCGACTTCCCTGCCTCGAGGTCGAGGGAGCGCCGGTCGCTGACCACGCCGAGGTCTTGGTTGTAGACCGTGATCCTGAGGTCTCGCTCGGCCGACTGCGCGGCGCTCGCGGTCATGACAACCACCACCGGTGCGAGCCATGCCGCCGCCTGCACGCGTTTCTTCCCTGCCATCGCATTCCTCCTGCTTCCATCCCTTGCTCGAGTTCTAGCTCTCGAGGGCGGCCACCGCGCGCTCGAGCTTTCCGAGCGCTTCCTCGAGCTGGACGAGCTTCTCGCGCTCCTTGCTTACGACCTCGGGCTTCGCCCGCTCCAAGAAGTCGGGGTTCTCGAGCTTCTTTCGCGCCGAGAGGACGAGGCCGCTCATGCGTTCCTGCTCTTTCTCCAGCCGCGTCCGCTCGATCTCTAGGTCGATGATCCCTTCCAGGTCGACGAAGACCTCGGCGCCGGCCGCGACGTCGGAGGCGGCGAAGCGCGGCTTGATCACGTCGGGCCCCGCCTCGAAGGACGACGCGCGCGCCAGGCTCTTCACGAGCGACGCGGCCTCGGTCAAGCTACGCGCGAGCTCAGCGTCGGCGCGGACGAGCACCGCCGCTTCCTTGGGCGGCGGGACGTTCATCACGCTCCGAAGATTTCGCACCGCCACCACGATCTCCATCAAACTCTCCATCCCGCGCTCGGCCGCGGGATCGTCGGCGTAGTGCGCAGCGTCGGGCCAGTGCGCCGCGATCAGGTCGCCTTCGGTGCCGGGGAGCGCATGCCAGATCTCCTCCGTGATGAAGGGAATGAGCGGATGGAGCAGCCGGAGTGAAGTGTGGAGCGCGAGCATGATGCCCCGCTTCGCGTCCTCCGCCGCCTCGCCCCCCGCAAAGAGGCGCACCTTCGCCATCTCGACATACCAGTCACAGAATTCATTCCAGATGAACTGATAGAGCGCCTTCGCCGCCTCGCTGAAGCGGTATTCGTCGATCTGACGCGTGACCTCGTTGATCACGCCATGCAAGCGGCTGATCAACCAACGATCGGCGAGGTCGACCGGCGGCTTGTAGCCGGGCGCGGTCGGATCCCAGGCCGCGGGCGCGCTGTCGCCGAGGTTCATCAGCGCGAAGCGCGTCGCGTTCCAGAGTTTGTTCGCGAAGTTTCGTCCGGTCTCGATCCGCTTCTCGCCGAAGAGCACATCGTTGCCTTGCGGCGTGAGCATGAGGAGGCTGAAGCGGATCGCGTCGGCGCCGTACTTGTCGAGGAGCTCGAGCGGATCGGGCGAGTTGCCGAGGCTCTTCGACATCTTCCGGCCGATCTCGTCGCGGATGATGCCGTGGAGATGCACCTTGCTGAACGGCTTCTTGCCGGTGAACTCGTAGCCCGCCATCACCATTCGCGCGACCCAGAAGAAGATGATGTCGGGCCCGGTGATGAGGTCGTCGGTCGGATAGTAACGCGCGAGCTTGTCGGTCTTCTCCGGCCAGCCGAGCGTCGAGAAAGGCCAGAGCCAGCTCGAGAACCAGGTGTCGAGCACGTCGGGATCGGGCTTGTACTGCTCCGAGCCGCATTGCGAGCAGGGGCGGTGTTGCTCCCCCTTCACCACCTCGTGACCGTTCGCGCAGTAGAAGACCGGGATCGGGTGTCCCCACCAGAGCTGGCGGCTGATGCACCAGTCGCGGATGTTGTCCATCCAGTGGAGGTAGGTCTTCTCCCATCGCGCGGGAATGAAGGTCAGCTCACCCGAGCGCGCGGCGGCGGCGGCCGGCTCGGCCAGTTCTTTCATCCGCACGAACCACTGCTTCGAGAGGAAGGGCTCGACCACGGTATCGCAGCGATGGCAGACGCCGACCGAGTGGGTCAGCGGCTCCTTCTTCTCGAGCAAGCCTTCGGCTTCGAGACGCTTCACCACCTCGCGGCGCGCCACCTCGCGCGACATGCCGGCGAACTCGCCCGCCTCCGCGGTGAGGTTGCCGAGCTTGTCGATGATCGAGATGGTGGGAAGGCCGTGACGCCGCCCGATCTCGAAGTCGACCGGATCGTGCCCCGGCGTCACCTTGAGCGCGCCGGTACCGAACTCCTTGTCGACCGCTGAGTCGGGCAGGAGCGGGATCTCGCGATGAACCAGCGGAAGGACCAGCGTCTTCCCGAGCATCGCGGTGTAGCGTTCATCGTCCGGATTCACCGCGACGCCGACGTCGGCCAGGATCGTCTCCGGCCGCGTGGTGGCGATGGTGACGCTGCGGTCGGTCCCCTTGATCGGGTACTTCACGTAGTAGAGCGAGTCGGTCTGCTCGTGGTACTCGACCTCTTCATCGGAGATCGCGGTCTGACAGCCGATGCACCAGTTGACGAGGTACTGGCCGCGGTAGATCCACCCCTTCTTGTAGAGGTGGACGAAGCAGGTGTCGACCGCGCGCGAGAGCCCTTCGTCCATGGTGAAGCGTTCGAAGCTCCACGCGGCGGAGGTGCCGAGCCGCCGTAGTTGCCGGAGGATGAGGCCGCCGTACTGATCCTTCCACTTCCACGCCGCGTCGATGAAGGCCTCGCGTCCGACCTCCTCGATCTTCTTGCCTTGCGCTTCGAACTGGCGGCGCACCACCGCCTGGGTGGCGATGCCGGCGTGGTCCATCCCCGGCACCCAGAGGGTCTCGTAGCCCTGCAGGCGACGCGTCCGGATCATCACGTCCTGGAGCGTGTGATTGAGGAGGTGCCCGACGTGGAGCGAGCCGGTGACGTTGGGCGGCGGCATCGAGATGACGTACGTGCGGCCGTTTCGCGCGGGCTTCGGCTCGAAGGCCCCGCTCTCTTCCCAGTGGCGGTACCACTTGGTCTCGAACGCGCTCGGGTCGTACGCCTTGGCCAGCTCGGACATAACTCCTCCGATTCATGGGGGCTCGCGGGCGGCAGCCGGACCACCGGCGAACGGTGAAGGGAGAGAATTACTGATTCGAGAGGCGCAGGTAAAGCGAAGGATCCGCTTCGCCGGCGCTACTCGAAGGCTCGCGTGTAGGCGAAGCGGAGCTCGGACACGATCGGCTTCGGGGCTCGCGGCTCGCGCCGATGCGCGGAACGC
>CAZZAH010000141.1:0-1614 GCA_964652115.1 uncultured bacterium
AGGCGGCGAGAGCGGAGGATGTCGGAGCGACGTTGTTCGCGCTGCTCGGCCTGGACCTGCCCAAAGACGCCGACGGCCGCGTGCTCGAGCGCGGGCTCGCGAGGAGCATGGTCGATCGCTGAGGAGAAAGGAGGTTCGATTGCCGGCTCACGAAACCTTCCACTGCGCCCTCTGCGGCAAGGAACGGTCGCGCGATTCCGCGGTGCACGGCGAGATGGTGCACGGTCCGACCGCGGAGCTGATCCGCCGCAAGCATCCCGAATGGGACCCGCAATCGTTGGTCTGCCGCGCGTGCTTGAACGATCATCGCGCGGCCTACGTCGAACAGGTGCTCGCGGACGAGAGGGGCGAGCTGACCGCGCTCGACGCCGAGGTGGTCAAGAGCCTGAGGGAGCACCTCATTCTCTCCCGGCATCCGCGTGGTAAACCGACCGAGAAATCGACCGTGGGACAGAAGCTCGCCGATCGCCTCGCCGCGTTCGGCGGAAGCTGGACCTTCCTGCTGATCTTCGGCGGGATACTCTTCGCCTGGATCCTGATCAACTCGATCCGGCTGCTGCACCGGCCCTTCGATCCTTACCCGTTCATCCTGCTCAACCTGGTTCTCTCTTGCCTGGCGGCGACGCAAGCGCCGGTCATCATGATGAGCCAGAATCGGCAGGAGGCGCGCGACCGCAAGCGCGCGGATGAAGACTATCGAGTGAATCTGAAAGCGGAGCTCGAGATTCGCCACATCCAGTCGAAGCTCGATCAGCTCCTCTCGCGGCAATGGGCTCGGCTGATCGAGATCCAGCGCATTCAGGTCGAACTGCTCGAGGAGATCTCGAAGAAGCGCGGATCCTGAGCGCGTGATCGAAAGGCCTGGTTCATCTCGAGCGATCGCGGCCGTACACTTCACGCTCTGAAACCGCGCCGGAACCATCTGGAGGTAAGGATGTCAGCGCTCCCGCTCTATCTGGTCGATGCGTTCACCGATCGCCCCTTCGCCGGCAACCCCGCGGGTGTTTGCCTGCTCGATCACGCGAGAGACGAAGCCTGGATGCAGCGCGTCGCCGCCGAGATGAACCAAGCCGAGACCGCCTTCCTGGAACGGCGCGGCGACGACTTCGGGCTTCGTTGGTTCACGCCGACGGTCGAGGTCGACCTCTGCGGCCACGCGACCTTGGGCAGCGCGCACGTCCTCTGGGAGACGGGGGGTTCGAGTGCGCCGGTCCTTCGCTTTCACACCAAGAGCGGCGTCTTGACCGCGCGTCGCGTCGACGATCGCATCGAGCTCGACTTCCCCGCGCTCGAACGGATGGAACGCGTGCCGCCGAGCGGCCTTCTCCCCGCGCTCGGCATCGCGGAGGCGCGTTGGATCGGCGGCAATCGCATGGACTACTTGATCGAGGTCGAATCGGCCGCGATCGTTCGCGGGCTCAAGCCTGACTTCATGAAGCTGCGCGCGTCGACCGCCGAGGTGCGCGGCGTGATCGTCACCAGCGTGAACGATGACCCGAGCCACGATGTCGTCTCGCGCTTCTTCGCACCAGGATCGGGGATCGATGAGGATCCGGTGACCGGTTCGGCGCATTGCGCGCTCGCGCCCTACTGGGCGGCGCGGCTGGGAAAGAC
>CAZZAH010000141.1:1714-9304 GCA_964652115.1 uncultured bacterium
GTCCTCAAGCAGGTCGGATCGCTATCCGGCGGCGAGCTGATGGCTCCGGTCGATCATAGAGGGCGCGCGAAGTGGGTCGGCTCCTTTCGCGTCGCCACGCAAGCCGAGGTGATCCAGATCGGGGACACGATCCTGAAGAAACCGCGCGTCGAGGGCGAGCTCTTCGAGAAGCTCGAGCCGGGGCGTGAAGCCTGCCTCTATGTGCATCGTTTCTTCATGCGCTCGCCGGTGGTGATCGGGGTCAAGTACAAGGACGGCGGGGCGAAGCACTTGATCAGCGCGAAGTACCTGCGCGGCGGCCTCCTCCAGTACGCCACGGTCTTCGCGATGATGAGCGGAATCGCCGGCTTCGTCTCGATGATGGTCGTCGGGATGATCCTTCGCCTGCGAGGCGGCGACTTCCTACCGCCGTTGGGACTTCTCCTCGGAACGGGCTTCTCCTGGTATTGCGGCTGGATGCTCTTCAAAGATTTCGGAGAGGCGAAGGCGGACTAGCGCGAGATCGCAGGATGACAGGAGGTCGTTCCGATTTTCGCTTCGTTCAACGCGATTCCGGCACGGAGAGGCCGCGGCAAATTTTCCGGGCGAGTTTGTCTGAAATCTCCTGATGGCGAGGTACTGCTTCCACGGCACCCGTCGTTGGATTGCACCAGAGCGAGTGGGCGCCGCCTTCCCGCTTTAGGTAGCATCCGTTGACCCGAAGTAGCCGGAGCAGGTCACCCCGCTTCACTTGACCTGGACCCGTCCAATGGTGGCACTGGAAGGCACTCCTCGCAGTCCGTCTTCGCGACGATCCTCAAGAATGAGCCGGATCGCCTCGGCCAGATTATCCGCTGCCTCCTGCTCGCTTCGTCCCTGGCCGTTTGCGCCAGGGACTTCGGGGCAGAAAGCGATGATCCAATCCCCATCGCGCTCGAACACCGCCGTGAACTCTCCAGACATCGTGTTACCTCCAGGATCTCTGCGAAGAGAATATCCTGAGCGCGACCCGTCTGTCGAACTCATGGGACTGAGCACGGCTGGTGGCTTCCAGCGCGCAGCGCACGAGCGCATCGTCCGTCCTCCACCAGGAGAGCGTTCGTTCACGCCACGAGTTCGGCCACCAACTCCGCGATCTCGTCCGGCGAGAGCTCGAGCGTGGCATCGCCGACGGTGAGCTCGACCACGCGCGTCGAGGGACTCTCACCCGCGCTCGACCCCGGCCAGGTGAAGATGCCGCGCTGCTCCGCGATCCGAACCGCGGACGCAAGGAAGGCATCCGCATCGACGCGTAGGTGAAGATGCATCATCGGCGTCTGCGGCGGATCGGGCACGACCTCGACGCGCGGGATCGTGCGCAGCTTGTCCGCGATCGCGAGCGCGTGCTCGAAGTAGCGCGGCATGAGCGGCAGTCGCTTCCGCAATCCGGTCAATCCGGAGGCCGCGTTGGGCCACATTCCGAAGAGCGTCCCGCCATGGCGCTTTCGCCAGGCGCGCGCTTCATCGATGACCTCGACATCTCCGGCGAGGCAGCAGCCGGCCAGCCCGCCGAGTCCCTTGTAGAGCGAAACGTAAACCGTGTCGAAGAGCGCAGCGATCTCGGCCGGCGTGCGACCGTAGTGCGGCGTGCACTCCCACAACCGCGCGCCGTCAAGATGCACCGCCGCGCCGCGCGCGCGCACGAACGCCACCTGCTCCTCGAGCTCACTCCAGAGCGGCAAGCGCCCGCCGATCTCGCGCTGCGGTAGCTCGAACAGCAGGACGGCCAATCGCTCGCGCACTCCCTGAAGATCGTCGAGCCGCATCAACCGATGTGCGTCGCCGATCGCGAGCCCGACCAGGCCATGCAGCCGTTGGTACGCCTTGTCCTCGTGCAGCTCGAGATGGCAGGTCGGGTGGAAGGCGATCGTGCGAACGCCGCGTCGATCGGCGTGGATGCGGAGCGCGATCTGCTGCGCCATCGTCCCGCTCGGCATGAAGACGACCGCGGGCTTGCCGAGGAGGGCCCGCATCTCCGCCTCGAGCGCCCCGACCGCGCCGCCCGCGCCGTATCGATCGACCCCGAGATCGAACGGGATCTCCGCCAGCAAGGACGCCGCCGTCCGATTGCCGTGCGCGTTGATCGCGCGCATGCAGGTCCATCGGAGCTGCTCGAGCTTCAGCCGATCCTGCTCGCCCATCGGTCGGCCTTAGGCCAAGCGCTCGACCGCCGAGCCCGGATACCCGGCCACCGCGAGCAGCCGATCGAGGTCGAGCACCTCGATGCGTCCACGGCCGAGCGACACGACCCCGCTCTCCTCGAGATTCGAGAGAAGCCGCGTGACCGTCTCCTGCGCCACCGCGATCGACGCCGCGATCTCTCCGTGATGGAGCGACACGACCGGCGCGCGACCCTCACGCGCGTCGCCGCTCACCGACTCGATCAGGAAGCGCGCGAGTCGAATGCCGGCGGGATGCGGACCGAGGTGAAGCACCGTCTCTCGCGCGCGGCCGATCTCCTCCATCAGAAGGTGCATCCAGGCGAGGGCGAAGTCGGGGTCGCGTTGCGCGAGCTTCTCGATCGTGGAAAGACGCGCGCGACAGACCGAGACCGAGCCGCGCGCGATGGCGCTGGCCAGGAAATGGCGCCCGATCGCGAGTCCGAGCCCGAGTGCCTCCCCCGTTTCGGCGACGCGAAGGATCTGCTCGGCGCCGTCGGGATGCTCGTGCACGAGCTTCACCCGGCCGGACCGCACGATGAAGACCTCGCCCGCTTCCTCGCCCTGACGAAAGAGGGTTTCGCCGGTGCGGAAGTGATGCGTTTCGGAGAGCTCTTCGAATCGAAGCACGCTCTGCGCCGGCAGCTGACAGACGGGATTCTTGAGGCGTGACTCACAGAGCAGGCAGCGTTCCGGTCGTTCGCTCATCGTCCCTCTTCAAGAGCGACTCGTCGCTCGTTCCCCTGGCCGTTCCCTTGCCGGGTGGGTCGGTGCCGTATTCCCTCACGGTCGGACCTTCGATCGAATCGGCTCGGAGGATAGCGAGAGTTCGCGCGGAAGGCGATGCGCGAATTGGGCCGCCAACTTGGTTCGAGACGATTCAACTTCGGCGGTCGCGGTCCTTGCGCGTGGCCCGCTCAGCTGGATCCGCCGCTTCGCCTGAGACCCGATCGCACGCCTCCACATGATCCAGCCCGGCGCACTGTGGCGAGTATGAGCGTTGTCATACTCACCGGTGGTTACCGCTCCCTCCTCCGCGAAAACACAGCTACTTTCGCCAATGCGGTCGAACGGATTAGAAGATCGCTCGCGCGGAAGGCGTCCTCGAGGAGGACCGCCAGTAATCTGGAGGAGATCATGAAGCGCACGCTTGCAGGGCTTTCCCTAGGCGTCGGCATCCTGTCACTCGGCCTCGTCACCGGATGCGGTGATGAAAAAGTCGTCGAGGTGAAGCAGGAGTCGCCTATCAAGGTGAACGTCATCGCCACACCCACCAGCCTGGACACGGGTAGCCGCGTCACGGTGAGGGCAGTGGTGACCACCGCATCGGAAGGGGTTCTTCGTTATAACTGGCTCTCTGAGGGCGGGAAGTTTTCCAGCTCCAGTGCGGAGAGCACGAGCTGGGTCTCGCCCGATGATCCGGGCGTCTACAGTTTGTCGGTCGTGGTGACCGACGGTGAGGCAGTCGGCATCGGCAAGGCCGACATCGCGGTCGCCACCTACTTGCCGACGGTCACGCCCTTCTTCCGTGGCGCCGCGTATTGCGCGACCTGCCATGAGGGCGGAGTCGGCGGCGATCAGGTTACGGCGTGGTCCCAATCTGGCCACGCGGTGGCCATGCCGGCCCTCACGGCGATCGGGATGGGCAGCAACGCGGCTTGCGTCGGCTGTCACTCGGTCGGAACCTTCGGACTGAGCGCGAGCGGCGCGGTCTATCACGGCGACGACCCCGCGAACGGCGGTTACGACGAGACCGCGGTCCCGCGCCTCGCCAACGTGCAGTGCGAGAACTGTCACGGTCCGGGCAGCGAGCATCCGACTCCGGAGGTCGGCTCGGTCCACATCAACACCGACTCCGCGCTCTGCGGCTCCTGCCACAACGACGCGCACCATCCGACATACGACGAGTGGTCGACCGGCGCCCACGCCATTCCGATCGAGGAGGAGGCGAAGCGCGCGGCCTGCGCGAAGTGTCATAACGGGATCTTCGGGGCTGACTACCTCGACAATCCCGAGGCCTTCGTCGCACCGACGGTCGACCCGACCGAAGTGAAAGCGCATGACTGCGTGGTCTGCCACGACCCGCACGGCAACGACAATCCGGGCAATCTGCGGGACGCGTCGGTCACCGATCGCGCGCTGCCGAACTCCCATATCGTCGAGGCGGCGGGCGCGGGGCGGCTCTGCATGGCCTGCCACAACGGGCGCCGCACCGACACCGATATCGCCAAGCAGATCCGTGACGGTGGACGGCTCGGCCCGCACCACTCGGTGCAGGGTGACATGATCGCGGGCGTGAACGCCTACGAGAGTGTCGACTCGACCTTCGCCTTCTCGACCAGCCGGCACATCCTGGTCGAGGACGCCTGCGTGACCTGTCACACGCACCCGCACGAGGGCGATCCGGAAAACGGAATCCCGAACTTCACCGGTCACACCTTCCGGCCGACGGTGGAGGCCTGCACGCCCTGCCACGGCACGCTGACCGACTTCGACCAGGTCGTTGCGCACGCCGACTACGACGGCAACGGTCAGGTCCAGGGGGTCCAGATCGAGGTGCAGGGGCTGCTTGATCTCCTCCAGGAAGAGATCATCGTTAAGGCGCCCAGGGCCTCGGCTCAGGACTCTCTCCGCGCCGACTTCGACGGAAGAAAGGGCGTTGCGACCCTCACCACGCCGGCGATGCGCGCCGCCGGCTACAACTGGGCCTACGTCCTGTATGACGGATCGCACGGCGTGCACAACGCCACCTACTCGGTCCAGCTCCTCCAGCGCAGCATCCTCTCCCTCGATCCAGGTGGTCTGCCCGCGCAGGCCAAGCTCCTGATCGAGGCCGACTGACCCTCCAGCGATCGCCGCGTCCTCTCTGGGCGCGGCGATCGCGCTTTTTGTTCCTGACTCGGAAGGGAGGATGGGGATGCCGCTACGACCACGAATGAGGCGTCCGCAATGGACTCCGGCCATCGCGGGCTTGACGCTGGGGCTCGTGCTCTCGAGCGCGTGCGCGGTTTCCAGCGCGAGGGGCGAGGAGGCGACGTCGAACGCGCCGCCGTCCTGGCGCCTGCAGCTCCGCTCGACCGGTTACGTTTTTCAGAGCCAGAAGGTGAACGAGCCGAAGCTCGATCGCTTCGGCGCTTATCAGGACTTCGACGGATCGACCTGGAATCTCGCCGGCGGTTGGCTGTCGGCGCGTATGTCGGGTCGCTTCGCCGATGATCTCGAGCTCAAGGAGCGGACGACCGAGCGCTCGCGCTTGTACAACGCGAACATCACCGCGAAGGGCGGCCCGCTCCTCGCGCGCATCGGACGCCAGTACCTGCAAGAGGGCTCGAGCTCGCTGGTGCTCGACGGCGTTCTCCTGAACGCGCGGCCGATGCGACTGGCCGAGGTCGATCTGTGGGGCGGCGCCGGCGCACCCGCGACTCGCGCCTACAAGATCGGCAACCTGGATAACGACGCAGCGCTCGGCGCGCGCGCGAAGCTCCGTCCGTGGCGCGACCTCCGCGTCGCCGCTTCGGTCGGCTATCGCGAGCGGAACGGCATCGTGGCTTCGCGTCCTCTCGGCTTCGAGGGAACGACGAGCCTGCCGTTCGGCCTTCGCGCCAGCGGTCGCGCGGTCTACGACCTCGAGCGTGAAGGTTGGGATCGCGAGGAGCTCCTCGCGCGGTGGCATCCGTGCGAGACCTGGCCTTCGCTCACCGTGCAGTGGCTCGATCGACGACCGTCCATCGATGCCGCTTCGTGGTTCAACATCTTCGACGAGATCGAGCGCGCGCGCGTCGGCCGCGCGACCCTGCGCTACGAGATGCCGAACGGCTTCGGCTGCGAGGGCGAGTACTTGGGCGCCTTCGTCGACGACCGCACCTCGACTCGACTCGGCGCGGCGCTCTTGGTGCCGTACGGCCGCGTCGGCTACTCCGCTCGGCTCGGTGACGCGGGCGAGGAGAGCCAGTGGTTCGGTGAAGGCCGCGTGCGCTTGACGCCGTGGCTTCGCTTGGACGCCGGCGCCTCGGTTCTGACCTACGCACTCTTCGAGGACGCACCGGACGACGACCAACGTGACGTCACCGCCGCCTTCGGACGCGCGCGCGTCACGCCGTGGAAGACGGTCGGCCTCACTCTCGAGGTGCAGAGCCTGAATGATCCCTTCTACTCGAAGGACGTCCGCTTCCTCGGAGGCCTCGACTTCGGGCTAGGCTCGGCGCTCGCCAAGATGGGCGCTGGGCGGGAGGTGTCGCCCCGATGAACACAGCATTCCTTCACACGCGCGCGACGCGGGCACTGGGAGCAGCGCTCCTGGCCGGCCTGGTCTGCGCGAGCCTCTTCGTCGGGCGCGGCCTGGCGGAGAAGCCGGATCGAATCAAGGACGCGCACCAGAAGCATCGCGAGAACGGCGTGCCGTGCGAAGCGTGTCACGCGGGCGCGGCGACCTCGATCCAGGGGACGGACAATCTGCTTCCGACGATGGACGCATGCGCCGAATGTCACGACGTGGCCGATGAGGCGAAGTGCGGCGACTGCCACACCAACCCCGAGGCCGCCGGGACATCCCCGCATCACGTCACTGTCGCGCAACTCTTCCCGCACCAGACGCACGTCAGCGCGGGGATGAAGTGCGAGGCGTGTCACGGCGAGAAGGGAGCGGCCAAGGTCCCGACCATGGCGCTCTGCCGGAATTGTCACGAGACCGCGTCGGCGCAGGCCGATTGCGGGACCTGTCACGCGAAGATGGAACCGCTCAAGCCGGCGACGCACGAAGGGGATTGGCTCTCCGGTCACGCGGTGGCGGCGCAGGCGATGCCGGAAGGCAACGAAGCCTGCGCGAGCTGCCACGCGGAGAAGGACTGCCAGGATTGCCACGCGGGCGACAACGTTCGTCCGCGCGTGCATGCCTTGGGGTTCGCCTTCGAGCACTCGATCGCGGCCAGGGGCAACTCGCTCGACTGCGCGACCTGCCACGAGGCGGCGTCCTTCTGCGCCCCGTGCCACCAGGATCAGCAGGTGCTGCCGATGAACCACTCGCGCGCGAACTGGGTGCTCCCGAGCACCGGCGGAACGCACGCCGAAGAGGGACAGCTCGACCTCGAGAGCTGCATCGCCTGCCATGATCTCGGCACCGCGCCGCCGACCTGCGCGGAGTGCCACGCGAAGGAGGGACGATGAGCACGCACAAGCAGTACCTAGCGGCTTCGCTCGTCGGGGCGTTTGGGCTCGCGATCACGCTCTTCGGCTGTGCCGATCGGCGATCGGTCAACGAGGTCGTCGCGCATCCTGCCTCCTTCACCGAAGAGAGCTCGGCGGACTTCCACGGCAACTTCGTCCTACGTGATGGGGTCGAGAGTTGCCGCACCTGTCACGGCACCGAGCTCAAGGGAGAGGCGGAGGCGCCGAGCTGCGCCGGCGCCGGCTGTCA
>CAZZAH010000142.1:0-7637 GCA_964652115.1 uncultured bacterium
CGGCCAGCTTGGCCGGCAGCCCTTCGTATTCACCCGTTCGGATGTCGGAGAGCGAGCGCCGCTCCGGCCGCGAGGCAGCCGCTTCGTAGAGGTAGACCGGGATGCCGAGCTCACGGCCGACCCGCTCGCCCAGCGCCTTCGCCAGCGCCACGCACTCCTCGATCGTCACGCCGGCGAGAGGCACGAAGGGACAGACGTCGGTCGCGCCCATGCGCGGATGCGCGCCGCGATGCTGCGCCATGTCGATGCGCTGTGAGGCGAGTCGAATCGAGCGAAACGCGGCCTCCACGACCGCCTCGGGCGGCCCCGCGAAGGTGAAGACGGTGCGATGGGTGTCGGCTCCAGGATCGACATCCAGCAGTCTGACCCCCTCGACGGAACGGACCTCGTCCGCGATGGCATCGAGCAGGGCGCGATCACGTCCTTCGCTGAAATTGGGCACGCACTCGACCAGCCGCTGCATGATCTGCCTTTCTCTTTACCGCTTGCGCCTCGTCGGCCGATACCGACTAGGATGGTACTTCGACAAACCGCCGGTCCTACCGGACCAAGCACGACGGGAAGTCTAGCCTGAGGAGGTAAGGAATGAAACGATGGCTCCTGTTCGGGACCCTGGTCGCGTGCGCGGCCATGACGCTCACCCTCGATTCCGGCTGCGCGAAGCGATCGGCGTCATCACGTCCTGAGGCCATGCGCTCCGAGCCCGCCCCGCCCGACACGCCGACGCTGACGACCGAAGGCTCCGGGCCCTACCTCATCCCGCTGGCCGAGCAGCGTCGTTGGAGCTATACCGCGATGCCGACGCCCGAGCCGTCGAGCAAGCCGAACTATCTCCTTCGCAGCGTCGGCTTCAAGAAGTCGAGCACGTCGCTCGACCCCGAAGCGGCAAGCACGCTCCGCGACCTCGCGACGGTGCTGAAGGAGAAGGCGAAGATTCACGTGGTCTGCATCGGGCTGACCGACGGCGGCCCGGAGAAGGTGAACTCCGATAACGTGGGCCTGGGACGCGCTCAGGCGGCACGCCAGGCCCTCGTTGCGGCGGGCGTAGCGAAGGATCGAATCGAAACCGCGACCTTCGGCGCCTCGCAGTCGAAGTCGACCGATCCGATCGGTCAGGAGCTCGAGCGGGTGTGCGAGGTGTGGCTGCTGTCGGAGTAGCGGGCGCCTCGCTTTGACCTCGCACTCGCCGCCGCGCGCGGAGGCCGCGTCGCCGGTCGCGAGTGCGGGGTCGTCTTCTTCGTTACCTTGATGGAGCTCGGCCCCTTCTTCGGAACCGCCTCCCCCTTGACAACGCCGTCGGGCATCGTCGCCTGGAGCCCCTCCTCGATCTGCTCGACCGTGACGAAGTGCATCGCCTTCTTCACCTCATCCGGCAGCTCGTCGAGGTCGCCTTCGTTCTTCTTCGGCAGGACGACGGTGCGTAGCCCCGCGCGGTGCGCCGCCAGCACCTTCATCTTCACTCCACCGACCGGAAGCACGCGTCCGCGCAGCGTGACCTCGCCGGTCATGCCGACGCCGGGTCGCGCCGGGGTGCCCGTCAAGAGGCTCACCATCGCGGTCACCATCGCCACTCCGGCTGATGGTCCGTCCTTCGGCGTCGCGCCCGCCGGCACGTGGACGTGGATGTCGGTCTTGCTGAACACCTCGGCGTCGATGCCGAAGTGCGGAGCGTTCGACCGCACGTAGCTGTGCGCGATCTTGGCGCTCTCGCGCATCACGTCGCCGAGCTGTCCGGTCAAGGTGAGCTCGCCGCGTCCCGCCATGCCGGTCGCCTCGATGAAGAGGATGTCACCGCCACCGGTCGTGACCGCAAGGCCGGTCGACACGCCGGGGATCTGCTTCTTCTCCGCGTCCGCTCCGCTCCAACGCTCGCGCTTGAGCCCGATGCGAACCTCGGCCGGCGTGACCTTCTGCTTCTTCTTCTCTCCGCCGGCGACGGTCACCGCCGCCTTGCGGCAGAGGGTGCCGATCTGACGCTCGAGGTCACGGACCCCCGCCTCGCGGGTGTAGTCGCGAATCACCTTCTTGAGCGCATCGGGCGTGAAGGAGAGCTCCTTCGGGGTCAGGCCGTTCTGCTTGAGCTGCCTCGGCACCAGATAGTGCTGCGCGATCTGAAGCTTCTCGTGCTCGGTGTAGCCTTCGAGCTCGATCACCTCCATGCGGTCGCGAAGCGGCCCCGGAATCGTCTCCAGATGGTTCGCCGTGGCGATGAAGATCACCTCGGAGAGATCGAAGTCGACGTCGAGGTAGTAGTCGCGGAAGGCCTTGTTCTGCACCGGATCGAGCACCTCGAGCAGCGCGCTCGAAGGATCGCCGCGCCAGTCCGACGCGAGCTTATCGACCTCGTCGAGCATGAAGACCGGGTTCCGCGTGCCGGCCCGCTTGATGCCTTGAATGATGCGTCCGGGCAGCGCGCCGACGTAGGTCCGTCGGTGCCCGCGGATCTCCGCCTCGTCACGCATGCCGCCCAGGCTCATGCGCGTGAACTTCCGTCCGAGCGAACGCGCGATCGATTGGCCGAGGCTCGTCTTGCCGACGCCGGGAGGTCCGGCGAAGCAGAGGATCGTGCCGAGCGCGGCCGGCGCCTCGGGCTCGCCCTTATCGATCGACTGCGCGAGCGACTGCGCCTTCGCGCGCGAGCGCTTCGGCGTCCGCTCCGCCACCAGCTTCCGCACCGCGAGATATTCGAGGATTCGGTCCTTCACGTTCTGAAGGTCGTAGTGATCCTCGTCCAAGATCGCGCGCGCGCTCTGGATGTCGAGGCGATCGTCGCTTCGCTTGTTCCACGGCAGGTCGACCAACCAATCGAGGTAGGTCTTGATGACCGAGTGCTCGGCCGCCTGCGGAGGCATGTTCTCGAGCCGCTTGAGCTCGCGGTTCGCCTCCTTCTTCGCCTCCTCGGGCATGCCGGACGCTTCGATTTTCTGGCGATAGTCTTCGGCCGCCGCGTCGCCTTCCTCTTCCTCGCCCAGCTCCTTCCGGATGGCGCGGAGCTGCTGGCGCAGGAAGAACTCCCGCTGCGCCTTCTCCATCTCCTCGTGCGCTTCCGACTGGATCTTGTGCTCGAGCGTGAGCAGCTTCTTCTCGCGCGAGAGGTGACGGATGAGGAGCCGGATCTTCTCGCCGATGTCGTCCGCCTCGAGGACCGCCTGGCCCTCTTCCTTCTTCAACCGGGCGTTCGAGGCGACGACGTAGACCAGATGACGCACGTCCTCGACCTGCGCGAGGAACTTGTTCACCTCGTCGGGCAGGTGCGGCGAGAGGGCGACGACCTCGCGCGTGAGCTCGCGCAGGCTGCGCTCCAGCGCGTCGAGCTCGAGGTCGTGCTTGGCCACGTCGGGCGCGATCGTGATCCGCGCGCGAAGGTAGGGATTGGGCTCGAGCCATTCCGCAATGCGGAAGCGCTCGATCCCTTGCGCGATCACCTGCATGTTTTCGTCGGTCCGGATGACGCGATGGATGCGCGCGACCGTGCCGGTCGTCCAGACCTGATCCGAGGTCGGCTCCTCGATCGAAGCGTCGGACATGCCGACCAGGCCCACCAGCTTGTCGCCCTGCAGGGCGTCCTCGATCAACTTGACCGACCGGGGAATTCCGACCGCCAGCGGCAGGACCATGTGCGGGTAGGCAAGCGTGTTGCGAAGCGGAAGAATCGGAAGCTCGTTCGGAATCTTCTCCGCCTTGATCTCTTCGGGCTGCATGAAATTCGCCATCGTTTCGCGCCTCCTGCGCGCGTGCGGCTGAGTCGTCTCGCAGTTCAAGCTAGCAACGATTCCGACGCAGCCACAAGCGAAGTGCGTTTCTTCTTCGCCTGCTCGTCGCGGGTAATGGCTCAGCCTGGCCGATTACCCGGCGTTCCCTGTAGGGTGTTCCTCGACTTGAGGGGGCTTCGATGCACGCGATGCGGGTTTTGGTTTCACTCGCCTGTCTCTTGCTCTGCAGTGGTCGCGCGCGCGGCGAGGAGCTCTGGCGCGAGGACTTCGCGCGCTCGAATCCTCGCACCGGCCTTCCGCCGGGATGGTCCCTCGGCCCCGAAGCGCATCTGCCGTTTCTGCGCACGAGCGCGGATCGCGCCTTGTTCGGAATCGCGGCCCCATCGCTGCGCTTGACCCTCGACCCGCAGACGCTCAACTACCGAATCCAGGCGCCGACCATCCCGGTGCCTGAGCTCGATGCCGATTACACGCTCGAGATCTCGCTCGCGGTGCAGCAACCCGACGCTCCCTTTCAGATCAGCATCATCGCGCTCGATGCCGCGGGTAGGTGGACGCGCCAGCAAACGATCCTCACGTTGCTCGGCCGAGACGATCAGGCGATGCGCAGGTATCGAGTCCCTTTCCATCTCTCGAGCGCTCGAGGCCCGGGATCGTGTTGGATCTTGCTCGGGCTACCCTATCTGCGCGCCTTTCGCTACGGCTCGGTGGAGATCGACGATGTCGCGCTCGTCTCGGGCGGGGTCGAGCCGCTCGCTGCTTACGTCACTCCGTCGTCGGTCGCGCCGGGCGAGTCGTTCGCCGTTCACGTGAGCTCCGGGCGGACCGAGGCGAAGCTCTCGGTGTTCCGCGAAGGAACCACGCGCGAGCGAGTGCTTGGGCCGCTCCCCTTGACCGAGCTCATCGCGCCGCCGACGCCGCTCGATGGATGGAAGAACGGCGCGCGCTGGCCGACCGCGCTCGAGCTCACGATCCCGAAGGATTGGTCGTCCGGCTCCTATGCCGTCGAGGTCGACAACGACGACGTGCTCGCCTCCGCGAGCTTCGTGGTCCGCGAGACGACCCGCACGTCCGACGTTCTCGTGCTCCTGCCAAATCACACCGAGCAGGCCTACAACGAATGGGGCGGCCATTCCTTCTACTCCGCCGAAGCATCGCCGGTGGTCGCGCTCGACCGTCCGCTCATCAACAAGGTCGAGCTTTACGGACCGCCGATCCATCTGCTGCGTTGGCTCTCGCGCCGGGGCATTCCCTTCGCGGTCGGAAACGATGACGACCTGAACGACCGACGCGATTATATCGAGCGGTACCCGACGGTGATCGTCGTGGGTCATAGCGAGTACTGGACGCGCGCGATGCGGCGAAATCTCGAACGGACCGTCGCCCGCGGCGGCGCCCTCCTCATCTTCGGCGGCAACGTCTGCTGGTGGCAGACGCGCGTCGAGACCGAGGACGGCGTGCGCCGGCTCGTCTGTTACAAGTACGCGGCGGCGCACGATCCTTACCAATCGATCGACCCGAGCCTGGTCACGACGCACTGGGATGAACCGCCGCTGAACGAGCCGGCCAACCTCTCTCTCGGCCTCTCGTGGCGCGAAGGCGGCATGGTCAACTGGGACGAGCGCTGGTTTTGCCCCTGCGCCTACGATTGGCTTCGCGGTTACGGCGGCTACCGGGTCGCGCACGCGGACCATTGGGCCCTCGAGGGGACCGGCCTTCGCTCCGGCGACTCCTTCGGCTACGAGGCCGCGATCGTCGGCCCCGAGGTCGATGGTGCGCTCCTCGAGACACGCGAGGGCGAGCCCTACGTGACGGGAGAGGGAGGCACCTCGACCGGCTTCGTCGTGCTCGGAAGCTCCCTCGCGTGGAATCAGTATCGAGCCGATTCCACCGGCGTGGCGGTGATGGGCATCGAGGAGCGCGACGGCGGGTTCGTCTTTCACGGCGGAACGATCGGCTGGAGCTACGGACTCTACGGCACTGCCGAGGTACAGACCTTGACGACCAACCTCCTCCGCCGCGCGGCCGAGCGGTCCGCGCTCGCTCCGCTCGACCTCAAGCTACGCGTCTGGCCCAACCCGGCGGAGGGCGAGCTTCACATTCTCGGCGGTCTCCCTCAGACGACAGGCCGGGCGCCCTTGCCGCGGGTCCTCTGCTTCGACGCATCGGGTCGGAAGGTTGACGAGCTGAGCGCGAAGACGGAGATCGCCGCGCGCTTCGGCGCGCGCTGGTCGCCACACGAGAAGGACCTCCCCGCCGGCACCTACTGGATCGAGGCCGGCGCCGAACGCGCGCGCGTGGTCTATCTCCCGCGGCGATGAGGTAGGTCGTCATCAAGCGGCGGCTCTGTTAGCGTGAGGTCGATCGACGAGGTCTTCCCGAAAGGAGCTCCGCGTGTCCGCCCTCGTGCTGCGCCTGCGAATGGTCACGAAGTCCTATCCGGACTCTCGCGGACCGGATCGGCTGGTGCTCAGCGACGTGTCGCTCGACGTGCCGGGCGGACGCTCGCTCGCCGTGATCGGACGAAGCGGCAGCGGGAAGTCGACCTTGCTTCACCTCGCGGCAGGGATTGATCTCCCCAGCGAGGGTCAGGTCGAGGTGGACGGCCGCGACCTCAGCACCCTCGGCGACGGCGAGCGCGCGCGGTTTCGTCGGGAGACGGTGGGGCTCGTCTTTCAGTTCTTTCATCTCCTGCCGCACCTCAGCGTGCAGGACAACGTGGCGTTGCCGGCGATGATCGCGGGAAAGCCCTGGTCGTCGGTCACGCCTCGCGTCACCGAGCTGCTGGAACGTGTCGGCCTCGCCGATCGCGCGCACGACTCGACGCAGAAGCTCTCCGGCGGCGAGATGCAGCGGGTCGCGATCTGCCGCGCGCTGCTCCTCCGCCCAAAGCTCCTCTTGGCCGACGAACCGACCGGCAACCTCGACGACGCCAATGGCCGCGCGGTGATGGATCTTCTGCTCTCGCTCTCGCGCGATGAAGGTCACGCTTTGATCTACGTCACGCACAGCACCGAGCTGGCCGCGCTCGCCGACGAAGTCTGGCGTCTGCACGACGGCCGGCTCGAGCGCGGATAGCGTGCTTCGTTACCTCGCCGCCGCCCTTGCCGCGCAGCTCTCGCGCGGGAAGACGCTCTACCTTTTCACGGTGCTCGGTGTGGCGTTGGGCGTCGCCTCGGTGCTCTCGATTCAGATCCTCAATCGAAACGCGCTCGGCGCCTTTCAGGGCGGAATCGCGGCGGTGAGCGGCGATGCCGACCTGACCCTGCGCGGTCGCGGACCGAGCCTGCCCGACAGCATGTTCACCAGGCTGATCTCCGTTTCCGGAGTCGAGGCGGCCTGGCCACTCGTACGCACGCAGGTCGCGCTCGAAGGCCGGAAGGACTACTTCCTCGAGCTGGTCGGGGCCGACTTCTTCGCCCCCGTGCGCTTTCCGATCGAGTCGAACCGCCCCGCGCTGGAGGGGCCGGAGATCGAGCTCGCCTCCGCGCTCCGCACGCCGGGGTGGATCGCGATCTCCCCCGCGCTCGCGCGCGAGCTCTCGCTCGAGGTCGGCGACACGCTGCGAGTCTCGAGCGGCGCGCGTTGGGCCACGCTCACGATCGGCGCGCTGGTCGACTCCCAGCGCGACACGCCGACCGCGAGCCGGAAGATCGCTCTCATGGACATCGCGCAGGCGCAGGCGCTGATCGGCCGTCGCGGAGAGATCGATCAGATCGACCTCCGCGCACGCGACGGGGTGAGCATCGCCGCACTCGCCGCAGCGATCGAGTCGAGCCTGGGTCCGAGCGTGCAGGCGCTCACGCCGGAGCAGCGTCGTCGACAAGGCGAAGGACTCCTCGCCGCCTTTCGGCTCAACCTTTCCGCGCTCAGCTTGATCAGCCTCTTCGTCGGGCTCTTCCTCGTCTACACGAGCACGCAGGC
>CAZZAH010000142.1:7737-9284 GCA_964652115.1 uncultured bacterium
GCGGGCTTCGTGCTCGCGCTCGCCTTGGTGCTGGCCCTTCCGCTCTTCACGCCGCTTCTCGTGCAGACGCTCTCGGGACGCATGCGGCCGCGCGGCTTTGGATTTCTCTTCAGCTTGAAGGGGCTCGCGCTTCGGCTCTCGACGACAGCCTTCGCCATCGCCGCGCTCGGCGTCGCGGTGACGATGATGGTGGGGATCACGCTTCTGATCGGGAGCTTCCGCGCCACGGTCGAGACCTGGATCGGCGCTTCGCTTCAGGCCGACGTCTACATCACGACACCATCCTGGGCGCGAGCCGGCGCCGACGCGACGCTCTCGCCTGCGCTGGCCGAATCGCTCGCGCATTCCGAGGGCGTCCGTGCGGTCGATCGGCTGCGGCAGCTCTCCGCCATGACGATCGACGGTCGCTCGGTGCGTCTGAATGGCGTGGTCCTCGGGCGCGAGGGGGTCTTCCGCTATCCGCTTCTTTCCGGCAGCGCGGCGGAGGTGCTGCGGGGCCTCGACGACGGCGCCTGCGTGATCACCGAGCCGCTCTCGCGAAAGACCGGTCTCGCGCGGGGCGATTCGCTGAGGCTCTCCGGCCCACACGGGCCGCTCGCGATCGCCATCGCCGGCGTGTCGTACGACTACTCAACCGAAGGCGGCGCGGTGTTGGTCACGCTAGAAACCGCCGCGCGCTTCTTCGGCCCGGGCGAGGTGAACAACCTCGCGCTCTACCTCGAGCCCGGGCTCGACCCCGAGTCGGTGGTCGACGCGCTCCACTCGCGCTTCGCCGGCGTACCGCTCGAGATCCGGAGCAACCGACGGCTCCGCGAGGAGGTCTTCGCCATCTTCGACCAGACCTTCGCGGTCACGCGAATCCTGCAGGGCATGAGCCTCTTGATCGCGGCCACCGGCATCGCGATCACGCTGCTGGTGCTGGCGCGAGAACGAGTGTCGGAGCTCGCGCTCTATCGTTCGCTCGGCGCGGCGCGAGCACAGCTCTTCCGCCTCTTCGTCGGCGAAGGCCTCGGCATCGGCGCCTACGGGCTCGTGCTGGGATGGATCGGAGGGATGGGGCTCGCCGTCATCCTGGTCTTCGTGATCAATCGCGCGTGGTTCGGCTGGACCATCCGGTGGAGCTGGCCGTGGGCGGCGCTCGCGCAGCAGGCCGTCACCATCCTCGCGGTCGCGTTCCTCGCGAGCGTCTATCCGGCGCTTCGCGCGAGCGCCACGCCGGCGCAGGAGCTTTCGCGTGATGACCTCTAAGCGCGGATGGATGCGTACGACGATGTTGAGCGCGAGCCTCCTCGCCTTGGTGGCGCTCGCCTGCTTCGCACGCGCGGTCGCGAACGAGTGGACTGCCGCGCGACCCGACTACGCATGGTCCTTTCCACGCGATCATCGCTCGCACGCCGGCTACCGCACCGAGTGGTGGTACTTCACCGGACATCTCGAGGCCTCGAGCGGTGAACGATTCGGCTACCAGTTCACGCTCTTCCGCATCGGCCTTTCGCCCGACTCGCTCGCGCTCGACTCCGACTGGGCGGCGCGCGACCTCGTGATGG
>CAZZAH010000143.1:0-1206 GCA_964652115.1 uncultured bacterium
CCGCTCGCGGTGCAGTAGGCGGCCTCGGTCCCTTCGATCGCCGCGAGCTGGCGTCCCAGGTTGAAGACGGTCGGATTGAAGTGGCGACCGTAGAGGTAGCAGCCTTCCTTCGGTCCCTTCAATGCGTGGAAGATGTCGGGCATGGTCGAGGCCTTGAGCACCGTGAAGGTGGTCGAAGCCTCGATCGAGAGGTTCACCCCTCCGTGCTCGCCGAACTCGTGCCGAATCTCCGCCAAGGCCTCGATCGGATCGTAGGGTCGCATGCTCGCCTCCCGTTCAGGTTGGCTCGTCGACGGACGTGGAGCCCGTCGTCCCCTTCCAGCCGCGCGAGGCCGGGCGCGCTTGCCAGAATTTCCTTTGTCGCTTGTCTGATCGGCAGAATAAGATTCCGCCGCATGGCAATTCATCCGAATACCCTTCGTCCAGGGACGGCCGGCAACCCCCTCGACCGAATCGATCGGGCGATCTTGGTCGAGCTGGCGAAGAATGCGCGGCTCTCGAACAAGGAGCTTGCCGCTCGAGTGAAGCTGGCGGAGTCGAGCTGCCTCGAGCGGGTGCGCCGACTGCTCGCCCGCGATGTGATCCGCGGGTTTCGGATCGAGATCGATCGACCGGCGCTTGGATACGGACTCGAGGCGATGATCTCGGTGCGCCTGCGGCAGCACTCGCTCGCGCTGGTGCGCCGCTTCTACGCCCACCTCCATGCGCTCCCGGAGGTCGTGGCCACCTACCACTTGGGCGGAGCGAACGACTTCCTCGTCCACGTCGCGGTGCGCGACACGATCCACCTGAAGGAGCTGGCGCTCGAGGCCTTCGCCGCGCGGCCCGAGGTGACGCACATGGAAACGGCGCTCATCTTCGAGCACCAGGTGGCGCCGCTGGCCCTGATGGTGGAGTCGCCGGCCTCGACGCCGAAGCCTCCGCGGAAGCGAACCCAACGAAAGGAGCAGCCATGAGCACGCGCCTCTACCTCATCCGCCATGGAGCGACCACGCTGAGCGCGGAGGATCGCTTCGCCGGCGCGGTCGATGTCGACCTCTCCGACCGTGGCCGCGCGCAGGTGGAGGGGCTCTCGCGGCGCCTCGCCTCCGTTCCCTTAGCGGCGATCTACGCGAGCCCGATGCGGCGAACGATGGAGACGGCGAGCATCCTGGCGCGGCCTCATTGCTGCGCCCCCGAGCCGCGCGCCGGCTTGCGCGAGATCGG
>CAZZAH010000143.1:1216-9279 GCA_964652115.1 uncultured bacterium
TCGTAAGAAAGCAGGTTCTCGGCCGGCAGCGGCGCGAGATCGGCAATGGCAACTGGTAAGAACGCACGCGCGCAGAGGTGGAAGCGCAGTACACCGAGGAGTACGCGGCGTGGGAGGAAGATCCCTTCACCTTCGCGCCGGAGGGGGGCGAGTCGGGCCTCTCGGTCATGGCGCGCTCCCTGCCGGTGATCCGCGAGCTGGTGCGCGCGCACAAGGGGAGCAACGTGGCCGTGGTCTCGCACAAGGCCACGATCCGCCTGATTCTCGCGAGCCTTCTCGGCATCGACGCTCGCGGCTATCGGGATCGCCTCGACCAAGCTCCGGCCTGCCTCAACATCGTCGACTTCCGCGACCCGGTGCGAGCCAGGCTCATGCTCTACAACGACACCTCGCACTACACGACGATGCCGATTCCGAACGTCGAGAGTCTCTCCAAGTGGTGGGACGATCCCGCCAGCGTGTAGGATGCGCCCCGTGCCACGAAGCTTACCCAGAGCGGTCATCGACTTAGGCTCCAACTCGGGCCGCGTGGTGGTCGTGAGAGCGAAGGCCGATGGCGCGCTCGAAATCCTGGCCGACGGACGCGTCCCTCTGCGCCTCGCGCGCGACCTCAATCGACATGGACGACTCTCGGAAGAGGCGATCGCCCGCACCGTGTCCGCGGTGGAGGACTTTCTTCGGCTCGCGCGCGGCGCCGGGGTGAAGCGACCCGTTGTGGTCGCGACCTCCGCCATTCGTGAAGCGAAGAACCGCACGGAGGTGGTGGCTCGTATCCGCCGCGCGACCGGGCTCTCGGTCGACGTCTTGTCCGGGGACGAGGAGGCGGCCGCCGCCTTTCGCGGCGCGATCGAGAAGCTCCCGATCGAATCGGGCCTGATGTTCGACCTCGGCGGCGGGAGCCTCGAGATCACGCGCTTTCATCGCCGACGGCTGCAGGCGACCTGGACCTTGCCGCTCGGTGCGCTTCGCCTCGCCGATCGCTTCCTGAAGTCCGACCCGCCGAGCGCGCGTCATCTGGCGCGACTTCGCGAGTACCTCGATCAGAGCCTCTCCGCCGCGCGCGTCCCTCGACTCTCGGCGGACGAGCATCTGATCGCGACCGGCGGGACGGTGCGCAACCTGGCGAAGATCGATCGACGTTCGAGTCACTATCCGCTCGAACGCCTGCACGGCTACGTGCTCACGCAAGCTCGGCTCAAGTCGATCCTCCGGCGCCTGGTCCGTCGGGGCGCCGCGGGCCGGGGCTCGATCCCGGGGATGAACGCGGAGCGCGCCGACTCGATCGTGGGAGGCGCGGTCTGCCTCGAGTCGGCGATGTGGTGGGTCGGCGCGCGCACCCTCACGGTCTCCGGTCAAGGGACGCGCGAAGGGCTGCTCTACGCCGCCGCGCGACAGAAGCCGTCGGCGATCGCGGACGCGAGGGACGCGATGTTCCACGCGGTACTGCGTCGCTTCTCGACCTGGGATGAAGCGGCGGGCCGCCGGCGCGCCGACCTCGCGCTTAGGCTCTTCGCGAAGCTCGAGCCCGATGCTTCGGCAGAGCTCTGCGGCGCGCTCAGGCTCGGCGCGCTCGCCTTGGACGTGGGAAGAAGCGTCGACTACTATAACCGCCATCGTCACGCGGGCGCGATTCTCCGGAGCGCCGATCTCGGTGGCTTGACCCCGCGCGAGGTGATGCTGCTCTCGACCCTCGTCGTTCTCTCGGGAGATGAGGTGGTCGACTTCGCCGGACTGCGGCCTCTTCTCCTTCGTGACGATGAAGCACCGCTTCGTCGCGCGGCGGTGGTGCTCGCCATGGCCGAGGCGATCCAACAGCGGACCGGGCCGCGCGAGTCGTCGCGCTTCAAGCTGGTTCTGACGGCGCGAAGAGCGAAGCTGTCGGCGCCGTCGTTGCGCACCTGGGAGCCGCGAGATCTGGCCGAGCGCTTCGAGAGAGTTTTCGGGCGGAAGCTCTCGATCGAGTGAGGCGCGGCTTCAACCGAGTGATCGAAGTGCGCGGTGAGGGGTCCAAGACGGGGTGTGGAAAGGAAATTGAGTGTCTAGCTTGAGAGGGAAGCTCTTCATCGTCGAGGGCATCGACGGATCGGGGAAGAGCACGCAGATCGACCTCCTGCACAAGTGGCTCCTGAGCCAGGGTTACCTCGTCGTCTTCACCGAGTGGAACTCCTCGCCCATCGTCAAGGCGACGACACGCCGCGGCAAGCGAGAGCAGCTCCTGACGCCGATGTCCTTCAGCTTGATCCACGCGGCCGACTTCGCGAGCCGCGTGCACATGCAACTCGTGCCGGCGCTCGAGGCGGGCGCGATCGTGCTGGCCGATCGTTACGTCTATACCGCCTTCGCGCGCGACGGTGTGCGCGGGGTCGATCGGGAGTGGCTGCGGCAGCTCTACTCGTTCGCGCCCGAGCCGACGCTCGCGTTCTACTTCGACGTGCCGCTCGAGGAGGCGATCCGCCGGATCTTGGAAGGCCGCCCCGCGCTCAAGTGGTACGAAGCGGGCATGGACCTTGGCCTCTCCGAGGATCTCTACGAGTCCTTCCGCATCTTTCAGGCGCGCATTCGGACCGAGTACGACCAGATCGTCGGGGACTACGACCTCGTCCGCATCGACGCCACGCAGCACCTGATCCGCCAGCAGCAACGCATGCGCGAACTGGTGCAGCCGCATCTTTCCGACGTGCTTCGCGTCGACAGCGGAAGCTTGCACGCCGCGCTCAGCCGGACCGGCCTTCACGGCCGTTATCTGGAAGAGCCCGCGCCGCGCGTCGAAGAGGAGGCCTAGCATGGCGAGGGCTCGCTTCTACGGACATCGCCCGCCGAATGTGCCGGAGCTCGATCTCCCCGGCCGACTGATCGCGATCGAAGGGACCGACGGCGTTGGACGCTCGACCCACGTCGCGCTGCTCAAGGAATGGCTCGAGACGCGCGGCTTTGCCGTCCTCGACACCGGCTTCACGCGATCGGCGCTCGCCGGACCAGGCATTCAGCGCGCGAAGCAAGGCCACACCTTGGACCCGATCACGCTGAATCTTTTCTACGCAACCGACTTTTGGGACCGACTCGAGCGGCAGATCATACCCGCCCTCAAGGCCGGGATGATCGCCCTCACCGATCGCTACATCTTCTCGCTCATCGCGCGCGCCACGGTACGCGGCGTTTCGTCCGAGTGGATGGAAGGGCTCTACGGCTTCGCCCTCGTCCCTGATCTCGTGGTCTACCTCGACATCGATGTCGACGCGCTCGTTCCGCGGGTCCTCTCCTCGACCGGCTTCGACTACTGGGAGTCGGGGCAGGACTATCTGCCGGGCGACAGCCTCTTCGACACCTTCACCTGCTATCAGAACGATCTGCTGGAAGAGTTCCGGCGCCTCTCGGCCAAGTTCGGCTTCAAGACGCTCGACGCGCGAAGGAGCGTGGGCGACGTCTTCACCGATCTGTGCGCGGAGGTGGAGCCGCTGCTCCAGACCATGCAGATGGAATCGGAGCGAGTGAGCGAGCCAGAGGGCTGATGCTCCCCTTCCTGGTGGTGGTGGTGCTGATCGGACTGGGCGAGCGCGTCGGCGCTCGCTTCGTTCCGAAGTATCTGGAAGCGCTCGGCGGCACCGCCATCGTGATCGGCCTCTACGGCGCGCTCGAGAATCTGGTCGGCGCGCTCTGGTCGTTGCCGGGCGGCATCCTCTCCGATCGATTGGGGCCGAGGCGCGCGCTGCTCGTCTTCAACGGCATCGCGATCACCGGTTACCTGATCGTGCTCCTGGTCCCGAGCTGGCCCGCGGTGCTCGCGGCCTCCTGCCTCTTCCTCGCCTGGTCGGCGCTCTCGCTGCCGGCGACGCTGAGCTTTGTGTCGAAGCGGATGCCGAAGCGCCGCGCGCTCGGCGTCTCCTTCCATTCGATGGTGCGCCGCGTGCCGATGGCCTTGGGTCCGGTGCTCGGCGGCTTCCTCATCGTGAAGCTCGGGCTGGTGCCGGGCGTGCGCGCGGCATTCGGCATCGCGCTGCTCTTCGCGCTGGCCGCGATTCCGATCCAGTACCGTATGGCGGAGACGAAGCCGGCTCCCTACGAGCCGCTCTCGCCGCTCAAGCTCCTCCGCGGATTTCGACCCGAGCTGCGCCGGCTTCTCGTGTCCGACATCCTGATCCGCTTCTGCGAGCAGATCCCGAACTCCTTCGTCGTGATCTGGGTGATGAACATCGCGGGCAAGTCGGCCACCACCTTCGGCTGGCTCTCGGCGATCGAGATGGCGACGGCGGTGGCGATCTATCTTCCGGTCGCGCACTTCTCGGATGCGGCCGAGAGAAAGCCGTTCGTGCTTCTGACCTTCATCTTCTTCACCCTCTTCCCCGCCGCGCTCTGGTTTGCGCATACGACGACCGCGCTCGTCTTGGCCTTCATGCTTCGCGGTCTGAAGGAGTTCGGCGAGCCGACGCGCAAGGCGCTGATCTACGAGCTTGGGCAGAAGGGGGTCGAGGCCCGTTCGATGGGCGCGTACTACCTCGTCCGCGACCTCACGGTGAGCGTCGCGGCCTTCGCGGGCGGGCTCCTCTGGGTGCGCGGTCCGGCCTGGAATCTGTGGGTCGCCTTCGGCGCCGGCGTGATCGGAACGACCTACTTCGCGCTCTATGGACGCGGAGCGAACGCGCCGAGCTCAGCGGCCGGCTGAGCGAAGGACGCGCGGCGCCCAGAGTCCCAAGAGGAGGGCACCCGTTCCGCTCGTCGCGACCTCGAAGCGCGCGGCCGCGCCCTTCTTGAGCTCGATGACGCTCTCCTTGCTCTCCGGCGCGAGCAGCTCCGTGCCGAGGGTCGAGAGATGCGGTTCGTGCCCGACGATCGCGATGCGCCCTTCGTCGCCGATCCAACCGCGGAGATCGCGCCACTTCACGTTCTCGGCCAGCGCCGCCAGCTCCTGCGCCTTGGGCCAATCGGCGAACTTCTCCAAGAGCCGCGCCGTCTGCCGCGCGCGGAGCAGCGGGCTGGTGAAGACCTGATCGGGCTTGGCCACCACCCGTGCGAGACCTCGCGCCGCCTCGCGAAATCGGCGGCGTCCTGCCGCGGTCAAGGGTCGCTCGCCATCATCGGGCCACCGCTCCGGGTCGCGCTCGAACGCGATCGCGTGCCGAACCAAGATCAGCTCCACCTATTCCTCCTTCTCCTCGGGCGCGATCGCCTCGAGACGTGCCTTTAGAGTCGTCCAGACCTTCCCGCGCAGGCGCTCCAGCGCGCGCGGCACTCCCGCGCGAAGCTTCGCGCCCTGCCTTCGGTAGCGTTCGAGCAGCATCCCCGCCGCGAGCAGGAGCTCGACGCGCTTCTCGCCGCGAAGTCGTTTCGCGCGCTGGCGAAGGAGCTCGCTCCCCACCTCGCCGTCCTGCACGCCACCGAGGAGATCCTGCAGCGCGACCAACCGCTTGACGTAGCGCTTCGACTCGGGCTCCAGGAGCGGAGCGCAGAACTCGAGCGCGTAGCGGAGCTTCTTTCCCGCGATCCGGGCTTCATGAAGCATCGGCGCGGGGGTCGACGGCTCGAGCTCGCGAAGACGGCGCTTCAGCTTCCGATGTCGCTTGGTCACCTCGCGACGCGCGAGCACGCGAGCCGCCTCCACTTCCTGGTGCGAGCGCGGGGCGCCGCGGCGAAGGAAGCGGCCGAACCGTTCGATCATCCCGGCGTAGCGCGGCGAGTCGAGCAGCCGCTCGATCGCGCGCTGGGCGGAAGCGCGTCGCTTGCGAAGGAGCTCGGTCCAACCGTCGATGCCGGCCTGGATCGGCGCGCTCTCGAGCGTGGCCCTTCGCTTGGCGGCGTCGAAGGTGGCGAGCTGAATGTCTAAGTCCCGCGCGACGCCGAGGAGCTTGCCGAGCCCGCGAAAGCGCGCACGGTGCGCCGCCCCCGCCGCGGGCAGAGCATCGGCGAAGAGCGAGAGGGCCGCGCGAATCCGCCGCGTCGCGACCCGCATCTGGTGGAGCTCCTCCTCGTCCTCGCCGAGCCGAGTGCCCGGCTCATGGCGAAGGAGCTGCGCGAGCTGAGCGCGCAGTGCTCCGTAGGCGACCTCGTGCGCCGCCGGATCGAGGCTCGGCATCGTCTGCCCGAAGTCCAGCACGCGAGCGAGATCGCGTCCCGAGGCGGCGAGCCCGGCCCGAAACTTCGCCACGCGCGGGCCGGTCAGGCCGAGCTCTCCTTCGAGCGCGCTCGCGAGCCGCTCGATCGCTTGGCTCGAGGCGCCGTCCGTTCTTAGCTCGAGCTCCACTCGCTGGAAGGAATCGCCGTGGGTGGCACCCCGCGGATCCAGGGCCTGCGTGCGATCCAAGGCGAGCTCGCCCGCCTCCCCCTCGGGTCCGGACAAGCTTCGCTGCCGCCGTTCCTGACGGAGGCCGAAGAGAACGAGCAGCTCGCCTCGCCCGAGAAGTCCTCGCACGCGGCTCGTGACCATGCCCTCGAGCGAAAGCGCACGCGCGATCCACTCGCCCGCCTCGTTCATCATCCGAGCGCCGCTCCGCTCGGGCCAGGCTTCGATCGTCTGCTCGATTTCGCGTCGTCGCGCGAGATTGCCCTTGGGCGGGGTGAGGCTCTTCAAGGTGAGCTGGATCGACGCCGCGTCGGCCTCGCGGAGGCGCGCGCGAAAGGCGAAGCCGGCCCGCAGAAACCGCAGGTCCTCGCTGTCGAAGTAGACGTCTAAGAGGTCGACGTCGACCGCGGGACCGAGCGAAAGGTCCGCGCCCTCCCCAAGCTTCGATTCGACGAAGCGCTCGACCTCGCCAAGATTCGGGGCGTCGAACTGCCACTCGATCTCCTCCTGCTTCGCCCGCGCGGCGCGATCGGAGGAGGAGGCTTTCACGACGCGTCGCCTCCGGCGAGCCAGCCTTGCGCTTCCGCCCACTCGCGGAGGGAAAGCCAGCGATCGGTCGCGTGATCGAAGGTCATCACCTCACCGCTCTCGAAGTAGTAGACCCAGGAGTGAAGGCGGAGGTGTCCACGATCGACCGCGGCGCGGACGCTCGGATGGGTGAGCAGGTGCTCGCGCTGCAGGCGCGCGTTCTCGCGCACGACCGCGTCCAGGCGCCGCTCGGCCGAGATGGTCTCCGGAAGATCGGCCACGCGATCGCGCACCGGCGCCGCCAGCTCGAGCCAACGCTCGAGCGCCGGCAGCTCTTCCAACTCACCAGGGTTCAGGAGCGCGCGCATCGCGCCGCAGTGCGAGTGACCGCACACCACCAGGTCGCGCACCTTGAGCACGGAGACCGCGAACTCGACCGAGGCCGCGGTGCCGCCCAGCATCAATGGATAGTTCGGCACCAGATTGCCGGCGTTTCGAAGGACGAAGAGCTCGCCCGGTCGAGTGGAGAGCATCAGGCTCGGATCGACGCGTGAATCGGAGCAGGCGATGACGCACGCTTCGGGCGCCTGGCCCGAACGCAGCGCCTCGAAGTGGTCGCGTTGCTCCGGAAAGACCTCCGACTGGAAGTGGAGCAATCCTTGAACGAGTTGCTTCATCCGACTCTCCTTGGCCCGCGCCGAAGCCCGCCCGGCGGGCGAGCAGGGCGACCTTAGCGCGGCGGCGAAGGGGGAAGCAACGCGAGCGACCGGAGTCGAAGCTAGTAGCGCCGCGCCTCTTCCTGCTTGGCACCGGTCATGCGGCGAAGCGTGCTCGCGGTCCGCATCGCACTATGCTTGACGAAGTCCTCGAGCGGATTGTCGCCGATCGCCGCCGGGCGCAGACCGAGGCGACGCAAGCGCGCGTTGGCGTGATAGAGGAGCTCCCGCCGCCGCGTCCAGGCGGAACGGAAGGTGATGCTGAAGGAGATCGAAACGTCGCCTCCGTTCTCGATCCAATGCGGCGCGCAGACCGGGAAGTGAATCCCCTCGCCCGGCTGGATCGGCAGCACGAAGGCGGTGGCGGCGTAGGCGTCCTTGTACTCGAGGTAGCGACCCTTGCCGTTGGCGTAGTGCTCCTCGATCTCGCGGTCGGGCAACACGAAGCGATCGGTCGGATCCCACTGGCGAACCGTCTTCGCGCCGCGAATCTGAAGCAGGAAGTTGTGCTCGTGATCCATGTGGTACGGCACGACCTCGCCCGG
>CAZZAH010000144.1:0-7088 GCA_964652115.1 uncultured bacterium
GCCGGAGCCAAGGGACGCTGGGTCACCTGCACCTGCACGTTGTCGAAGATCGGCGTGAAGTTGGTGACGCCGGTGCATTGCGTGGGCGGCACACCGAAGGCGTCGCACGAAGAGTAGACCTCGAAGGCGACACGATAGAGCGCCGCATCGTAAGGCACCCCGTGGGCCGTGGCCTCGTCGTTGCCCATCGCGCAGATCGGCGTTCCCCCGGTGGAAAAGAAGGTGTCCTCGCCCTGTCGCGGGGACCAGATGGTCTGACCGCTCACCGGACAGAGGTAGGGATAGTGGTACCAGCCGACGCGGTAGTAGACACCGTTAGACGCCGGCAGCTCCGCATACATGTCCCAGGTCGCGCGAACCACGTTGTAGCTCGGGCCGAGGCTGCCGCGATTCACGATGGCCGACGCGCCGATCTCGTGCTGGCCCTCGGGGTGCGCGAAGGTCTCGTCGTGGAACTCGAGCGCGTTGCCGCTGACGCCGCAGCCGCACGGATCGAGGATCGCGTAGTCGGCGACGTTTCCCACGCCGAAGTAGCTCGCGTTCGTCCGACAGGAGGAGGTGGTCCATCCGTCCAGGCCGCTCTCGAATCCGTAGGCGACCGGACCACCAGTCAATGAGCCGCCGAGGGCCACGGCGTCGAAGCCGCAGGCACCGAAGCTCGAGTCGAAGAACCCGTCCTCGTCCGAATACCCGCCGTCGGAGACGAAGTTGAACTCGACGCGGAAGGCGGTGAACTGCGCGAACTCGCCGGCGGCGACCTCGCGATTGAAGGTCGGGTAGCTCCCGCTCGACGGATCGCCGAGCGCGCCGCTCCAACCGTCGGGGCCGTTCAGCTCGAGGCTGTGCGTGTCGTCGAAGACCAGGCGCGCATGCGTGTAGTCGAAGTCGAGCTCGCTGTCGCTGAAGTAGCGGAACGCGACCGTCACCGAGCCGCTGCCGGTGAATTGAAGCTCCGGGCTGGTCAGGCGCTCGCACCAGGAGTTGCCATAACCGAGGCCGGTGCCCCAGCAGAGCTGATCAGTTTCGTCCTCCATCGCACCGAGCCAGGCGCTCCCGACGCCTTCGATGATCGGCGCGCCGACACCATTCGTGTGGCCGGACCAGGCGGCCGCGTCGATGTGGCGAAAGCGTTGCGCGGGTGTGACCACCGGGACAGTGCTCCATCCTTCGAGCGGATCGGCGGCGCCGTGGTCGAAGGTCCAGGTCTCGCCCACCACCGCGTAGGCCTCGGCACCGATCATGGTGTAGTAGCCGAAGGTCACGGTGTCGGCGCGTGTGCCGGCATGCGGCATTCGACCCGGGAGCTCTTCCTGGAGCAGCGCGGGCTCCCGCGAAACCGGCAAACGGACGGCGAAGGCCTGGCTTGCGCCAAGCACCAACAGGATGGAAATCGAAGATCTGATTCGCACGGTACTCTCCTCCTCGGCGTCGGGGGGGTACGCCCGTTTTTCAAAGCCGCCGAGTGCCGGCCGATGGCCTGGAGACGCACCACCGGCTGGCAGGCTCGAGTAGATCAGCGCAGATGCAGCGCGCGGGACGAGGGGGGGCGATCCACGGAATCGAGCATGCTGAGTTCGATGACCGTGCAACCAGGGTAGGCGCGCGGAGCGGCATCGACAACGGACAATTCGGCGAACCGCGCTTTTTGCTGGGCCATTCCACCGCGGTTGTCCGGATTGGGCGCGGAATGTCGGAGCGGGAACAACCATGTCGGAGCCAAGGGCGGGCGAATCGGATCGCGGGCGCGGCACATGTCAGGGCGTGATCGGTCTCGCGTGCGCGATCGGGAGATCCTCGAGGTACGTCGCGAAGGTCTCGTTGAAGAGCGCGCCGGGCCGGATCGAGCGCAGGTGTTCCATCGCCTCGGTGCCGGAACGGCCCAAGTAGGTGAGCGCGATCCCGACCACCAGGGCCGATCGGTTGTAGCCCATGCGGCAATGCACGAGCACGCGCTCGTGCGCGGTCAGCGACGCGGCCATGCGAGAGACGGCGTGCAGCTTCCGCAGGTCGGGCAGCTCCTGATCCTCGAAGGGATAGTAGATGTAAAGGAAGCGATCGGGATCGGCGGGCACCGCATCGAGCGTGTGATCCAGATCGACGATCACCGAGATGCCTCGCCGGTGAAGCTCATCCCAATCGTCGATATCGGAGGAGAGGAAGAGCCGCCCCTCCTCGTCCGCCTGCACGATCTCCATCGCTGCCCCCTCTGTTCGTGCCGTCGCCCTTCGTTCGACCAACGAAAGAGTCTAGCAGCGTCGAGCCGCGAACCCTGGACAGAATCCTCTCCCCTGCGCGCGAAGGATCGGGCACACTCACTACTCAATGCGAACGATCGCCTGGACGGGGCCCTTCCGATTAACGCATGCCTTCTCGACGCTGCGGGTCGGCCTGACGTTGCTGGCCGGCCTGACGCCGCTGGCCGGCGCGCTTCTCGGCGGCCTCGGCTGCGGCGGCGAAGCCACTGCTCCCATCTTCGATATCGACCTCACGGTCACGCCGTCGACCGGAACGACCGCCACCGACTTCCAGTGCCTGGCGGGCGCCGACGTGCCGGACAGCGAGAAGTCGCTCGTGCGCGTCCGATGGGACTTCGAGGGCGACGGCACCTGGGACACCGATTGGTCGCTGGACAAGCGTGTCAGCCATCGCTTCGACGCCGCCGGGTCTAAGAACGTACGCGTCGAGGCGCAGCTCCTCGGCGGCGCGAGCGCGAGCGCGAGCCGGTCGATCGCCGTCACCGCCGCCGGTTGGTGGGACGGCTTCGCCGCCCCTCCCGATGGCCAAGGACTCAACGGTTCGTCGATCATCTTTGCCGAATACAACGGTGCGCTGATCTGCGGCGGCAACTTCACCGAAGCGGGAGGTGCCGCGGCCAACGCCATCGCGAGTTGGAACGGTTCGACTTGGTCTCCGCTTGGTTCAGGAATGGACCACGGAGTGGTGACGCTGGGGGTGTGGAACGGCCAGCTGATCGCGGGGGGCACCTTCACGCAGGCGGGCGGCATTCCCGCCACGCGCGTGGCGCGATGGGACGGTGGCGCGTGGAGCGCGATGGGGAGCGGATTCAACGAGTCCCCCTATGGCTTCGCCGTCTACCACGACAGCCTCTTCGCGGCAGGCCCCTTCACCGCCTCCGGTGCCGACTCGATCGACTACGTGGCGAAGTGGGACGGAACGCAGTGGCGCTCGGTTCACACGCCCTTCACGAACGACGTCTACGCCATCACCGTCTGGCGCGATCGGCTCATCGTCGGCGGAGCCCTCCGTCGAAGCGGCGAGCAAGACCGCGGAACCGTGGCCGCGTACGACGGCTCGACCTGGACCTTCATTCCCGGACTCGATGACACCGCCTTCGCGCTCACGGTCTGGAACGATGAGCTCGTGGTCGGAGGCTACTTCTCTCGCGCGGCCGGCGTGACCACGAACCGCATCGCGCGTTGGGATGGCGTGAGCTGGAGGAAGCTGGGCGACGGACTGTCCGACTTCGTGACCGCGGTCAGCGTTTTCAACGGCGACGTCGTGGCGTGCGGCGCGTTCACGCTCGCGTCGGGACAGCAGGCGGCGCACATCGCGCGCTGGAACGGCGTGGGCTGGTCGTCGTTCGGCACCGGGCTCGCCGGAGCCGAGGAGGCCTGGTGGATGCTCCCGTACGATGGGAAGCTCTATGTCGCGGGCAAGTTCTTGCTCGCCGGCGGAGTGCCCTCGTCCAACATCGCACGATGGGAAGACTAGCGATGGCACCTGGTCGCGTTCTCGCGGGGTTGGCGCTCGCGGGCCTTCTCTTCGCGAGTGAAGCGCGCGCGCAGTCGCTTCGCGTGAGCGTGGGCGCATTCGGCGCGATGCATCTCCCCGCGGGCAGCTTGCTCGCCGCGGATGGCAGCGACGGCTACGTTCGCTTTGGACACAAGAGCGGCCCGGCCGGAGGCGGACGACTCACCCTTTGGACCGGCGCGCGCACCGGCATCGAGCTCGAAGGCACGGTTGCGGGCGCGGGCATCGACTACTACGCGAAGCTGCGCGGCGCGGAGCCGATCACCTCGACGCGCAAGGGCCAGCTCGTCGCGGGGAGCGCGAGCGTCCTCTGGGCCTTTTACAAGCCGCCGCTCGAGCCGATCGCGATGTACCTCTCGCTCGGCGCCGCGATGCTGAATCGGCAGGGCGACTTCTTCGATGATCCGGAGCTGTCCGAGAACGGGAGCGATCTGGGCCTCATCGCGGGCTTGGGTCTTCGCTATGGCGTCGCGCGCGGGCTCTACCTTCGCGTCGATGTGCGCGACATCGTGTCGAGCTATCAAGGCAGCGATCGCTTCGAGTCGCGCCGGCAGCACGATCTCTTCCCCTCGATCGGGCTGGACTTCTCCGTCCTGCAATAGAGCGCTAGTCCCGCTCGATCCGCGTGAGCTTCCAGTCGGTGCGCCCCGCCGTGTGCGCAAAGGTGAGGCGAAGCTTCAGATCCCCCGGCTCGCCCGAAGCGCTCAGGCGGAAGCGAAGGCGACAGCGCGCCTCCATCGTGTCGGCGGCGCGGCCGATGTCGATCGCCGGCTTCGGTGGATCGACGGTCACCCTCTCCGCCTTGTCGAAGATGCGTTTCAGGAGGTCGCGATCCGCAGGGGGCACCTCGCCCTGATAGGCGTTGTTGCCCAGATTGAGGAAGTCCTCCTTCTCGACCGCGGTGCGGAAGGCTTCGAGGAGAATGCCGATCAGCTCGTTGGGATCGGTCGGCCGGTCGACCATGACCGATTGGGTGGTGGTGCCGACGCGGCCTTCGCGATCACGCACCTCGATCCGCACGCGATTGGCGCCGAATTGCTCGAAACTCCGCGTGGCCGACTTCTCGCGCGACCACTCGGTGTCGAAACTGCCGTCGGCGTCGAAGTCCCAGCGCACCTCAAGGTCCTCGGGCCGATCGTAGTCGTCGCTCGAGCGTGACGCGTCGAGGCGAAAGCTCGTTCCGCGCGGACCATGCGAGGGGGAGACCTCGATCGAGGCGGTCGGCGCGGCCGCGACCTCCTCGACCGTGATCGGGTGGGTGATGCGATCGACCTGGCCGCCGGAGTCGCGCACCTCGAGCAGCACGCTATAGCTTCCCGGCCGCGTGTAACGGTAGTTGGTCTGCTTCTGCCCGCTCCACGGCGTGTCGAATCGACCGTCCTGATCGAAGTCCCAGCGCACCTCCAGACCGAAGGCGCCGTCCTCCGGGTCCTCCGACGACGAAGCGTCGAAGTTGGCGGCGTCGGCCACGCGCACCGAAGCGGGACCGTTGAAGCGCGCGGTCGGCGTGCGCCCACCGCGCGAGCGGGATGGGATCGCCGTGGTGTCCTGATCGACGCGGACGGTCGCCTCGACTGCCTTCGGCATGGGAGGTTTCGGCTTCGGCCGCGCGAGCATCACCGCGACGACGCCGACCACCACCACACCCGCGCCGATCGCGATCCAGCGGAGGAGCTGATCGGCCTTCGCCGCCTGCTTCGGGATGGTGGTGGGCGTGGCCGCCTCGAGCGCCGCGATGAATCCGTCCATCGAGGGGAAGCGCTCGTCGCGCAACTTCCGCATCGCGCGATGGATCGCGGCGCGCAGGACCGGCGGGGCATCGCGGCGTAGCTGCTCCAGGCTCTCTGCCTCGACATACTTGTGCTGATAGAGGAGCTCGGCCGGGTTGGCGGCGTCAAAGGCCGGCTTCCCCGCGAGCATCTCGTAGCCGATCAGGCCAAGCGCGTACTGGTCGGCGCGTCCATCGAGGTCGGGCGCGCTCTCCGCCTGCTCGGGCGCCATGTAACGCGGCGAGCCGATGCGCGTGAAGGTGGCGGTGACGTTGGCACCCGCGCCCTCCGACAAACGAGCGATGCCGAAGTCGGTCACGAGCGCGCGGCCACTCGAAGGGTCGAGCAGGATGTTCTCCGGCTTGATGTCGCGGTGGATCACGCCGACCCGATGCGCGTAAGCGAGCGCTTCCCCCACCTCCTTGAGGACGCGCGCGACGAACGCGACCGGCGGCTGCTTCTCCTGATCGAGCTTGGCGCGCAGGGTCGGCCCGTCGATGAAGGCCATCACGAAGTAGGAGAGCCCGCCCTCCTCCGCCACGTCGAAGATCGGGACGATGTTGGGATGATCGAAGCGGCTCTGGGTGCGTGCCTCGCGCAGGAAGCGCTCGCGAAGCCCGCTGTCGGCCGAGTGATGCGGGAAGAGCACCTTGATCGCGACGCGGCGATCGAGGTTCATCTGCCGGGCGAGAAATACTGCACCCATGCCGCCTCGACCGAGCTCGCGCTCGATCTCGAAGCGGCCAAGCGTGACCGCGGCGAGCTGCGCGCGCAGGTCCCCGGGGTGCATCGAGCTTCCGTCGTTTGGCGTCATCGGGAGGCGGATTCTACGAGGAAGGACGAGGCGGCGAAACCACCGACATGCGCCGAACAAGCAACGAGCGCCGGGCGAGACGTTCCCGGCGCTCGAGCCTCCCTCCCCGCGGTGCGGCGTGTGCCGCGTCACGAGGCGGGTTGGATGTGGATACAACCCAGACGGTCTGCCTTCGAGCTCGAGCCGTTGTCCCCCTTCCGGACCGACGCGCCGCAACTCGTCATTCGGTCCATCGGCCGGCCTTCGCTCGACGAAGACCCTTGCTACCGTCCACCTGATGCCGACCAGTCGGCCCGAGATCGCCGAACCCCGAGCCTTCCGGCCGACGGAGGTAGCCTCTCAGGCCGCACCAAAAGAATTCCCAAAACCGGCAGGAAATTTTCGGCCGACATCTTCGGCCAGCTCGGTCCCGAGCAACCTCGATCGAGTCGAGGCGGATAAGGAGGGGGACAGCCCAATCACGACGGTGAACCAGAAGGCGAGGCCCCCATGCGAATCGACCAGTCCACGATCCGTCAGAGCGAGCTCCACTGGGGAGATCAGGTGCGGGCGGCGAAGACGACGTCCGCCGCGGACGCCAACATTCGGTTTCGAGCGGCCGCCGGCGACGTGGACCTGCGCAATCAGGCACAAGCGGAGAATCAATCGACGACGGGCGCCAGCGCCGCGGGCATCAACGTCGCGGCCGCGACGGTCTCGACGATCCCCTTGGTGGGTCCGATCGTCGCTGCCGC